>JBFYMY010000183.1:0-3003 GCA_041304645.1 Thermoplasmatales archaeon | reverse complement strand
GGCCTGCCTGGTGATCTAGCCATGCGTTACAGTATGCACTAGGTCCCTTATAATTATTTCGGGTAACTAAAGTGCTCCCGTCGGGATTTGAACCCGAGTCACCGGCTCGAAAGGCCAGCATGATTGGCCACTACACTACGGGAGCGTATTGGACCGGTTTGGGAGAGAGAGAGGTCCTATTTAAGTTTGAGCGGTTTGAACATTGGCTTTCCGGTATCCGACGACATCACGTTTAGGGATCGGTCGATAATGGACTATCCTGCACCCTCCAAGTGGTTCAGGACCGAAAAAAGGGTTTCCTACCTTGAGATAGGTTTAAATAACCTAGATTAAAGTGTTAATTATAAAAGAATTTTTTATATATCTTCTCCGCCCCTGATAACTCCCGTGGAAAAATGGCAAGCGATAACGGAAGAAAGCTCAAACTGATGGTCCATACCTCTCAGGGTCCATGGGAGACCGAGGTGGATAGTTGGTCCTTCGTCCGGGACCTCCTCGATATGGTCATGAGGCATTTCGATTACGCTCACGACGGATATTATGAGATAGAACTGGAGGGTGAAAATGATGGGCCTTTGATGCTCAACAGGCCCCTGGAAAGCTACCCTCTTGCCAGCGGTTGTGTCCTAATCTTCACTGACCTGGGAGTGGCGGTATGACGGTTGACAGGACTGTCTCTCTGAGCATAGCAAGGAAGGAGCTCTCAGACTGCATACCGTATTCTTACAGGTACAACTGGGAGATATCGCCCATAGACGAGAGGGAAATGTCCTTCAACGTCAGGATGCGCTCTCCCGTCGATAATGAGCTCTACATTGTCAAGATCGGTTTCGATGATTACCGCCAGAAACCTTTGTTGATAGAGTTCATAGATCCTGATTCTGGAAGTGTCGGTTCGGCCCGATCTTATCCCCTATCGTCCAAGGATGATTTCTTCCATACCATGCCCTGCGTATTCCATCCTTGCTCGAGGAAGGCCTACTACACCTTCTCCGGCCTCAATAGGTATCTGACCCCCCATGATTGGGAGAAGTACCCCGAGGTCGGTCCTCTGAGGACCATCAAGGGGGTCCTGATGGCAATAAGCTCAAGGATCAGCGATCCGGAACATTACAGGGGGCGAATGTCTGGACCTTGAATTCGAGAGGTATAGGGGGCAAATAAGGAAATATAGACTGCCGTCGGGGCTCATAGAGGCGACGGAGAAGGTCCTCAATATCTATGGGGAGATGGAACCTCCCAATCAAGGAATGGTCTATTGGGGGGGTATGACCAATTTCGATTCCATAGATATCAAGCTCCTCTATGCCCCTAGAACGGTCTCGGACGAGCGCAGGGTGGTAATTGACCAGCGGGAGAACTCAAAGTTCGTATCCACCTTGAACAGGACGGGATTGAGACACATCGCCCAGGTCCATACGCATCCCGGAAAGGTCGTGGACCATTCCCAAGCAGACAACGAACTCGCGGCCTTCAGGGTTCCCGGTCTATTATCCATCGTCGTTCCGTCCTACTGTCAGGGTGGGATGCAGCCCATGACGATGTGCGGGGTCCACCGGTACGACAGATGGGGATTCATCCGGTTGTCAGAGAAGTATGTCCAAAGTTATTTTGAAATATTCGAAAGCGACGATTTCCTGCTGGAAGACCACAGGAACGGGTCCGAGGCAGGCCAATAGGTAACAGAGAACAGAAAGGAAAGAATGGAAACCGACGTTATAAAACATGAACCAGGGAGGAACATTGAATGACAAAGGTGAGATTGACAGGTAAGTTGCCCTTTTCGGAAATAGCACGTGGATCGAAGCCAGAGCACTACTTTCTTCCGAACCCTTCCCGCCTCAGGTCCGATCTAGACGAAATGGACCTGCGTTCGATGGAAGATGATGATACTGAGATCGAGTGGGAAGCGGTCTGGTACGGGAACGACCTCTGCAAAAGGGTCCTAAAACGGTCCAACAAACATCTGGAGTATCACAACAGCATAGGACGGATATACAGGAAACTGAGGCCGCTTACGGGGTCCGACCCGGAACGAAGGGAGGACCTGAAAACACTTATGACCATCAACCGCGAGCTGATAGACCGATGGTCCAGTATAGTGAACAGTATCTCGGCCCAGCTTGGAGAATGAACCTACCAGAGCTCGGGGACCTGGTTCGAAATCCTTCTCAGATAGGACCTCTCTGAATAATATGCTTCGACGAAGGAGACCTCCCCGTCCTTGTTGGTGTCCGCCTTCGGGTTGGACAACCCCCTTGTGATGTTGAACAGGTCGGGGGAGAAGGTTGCGGTCGAGCCCATGGAGCAGATTATTTCCCTGAGAGCACCACAGAACTCGGGACCGGCAAGGCCGGAATGGACTCCGTTCATGATGAATGTGAGCTTGGAATACGTCATATCTGCAAGCCAGCCCGAGATGACAGTTGAGCTGATGTTGCCGTCAGTGAAAAACATAATTGTTTTTGAATTTGTGTCATAAATATGATCCGATATGTAAATAAAAACCTCCTTAGACCCAATAACATTATCAATTAGGTCATTGAAGGCGTCCTCCACATTGGATATGTTTGCTATGCCGGAGGCACTCGTTATCTGGTCCGGGCCAAGGAACTCTATGTTGCTCTGGTACCATCCCTTGGAAATTAGGTGTTGGTAGAGGGACACTGCCTTTGAAACCTCGTTCTGGTCTATGGTAGAAAGGTTAGAGTAAATTATTAGAGCATACCTTTCCGAGAAAGGCACAGCGGATTTGCTTGATTCGGAGCTCTCTATGGATTCATTTTCGGTAAGGTTACTCGCTTTCTCTTCAGAAAATGATACAGAGGTTTCCGTTTCGGATTCCTCTGCGGAGACCTTGTTGAAGCTGACGGTTATGATGGCCATCACAAGAACTATAACGAGCAGGAGAACTGCATATGCCAAGCGCATGGGGTCATCATGTCACAAGCCAGGATAAAGCAATTGCGAATTTGTTTAACATTTTGTACAACCATTTATAAA
>JBFYMY010000182.1:0-2982 GCA_041304645.1 Thermoplasmatales archaeon | reverse complement strand
CTTCTGGACGTCTTATCTTCAAATAAGACCTAGTGCGGCATCCGTCTTTCGAATGGATGCTAGGTTATCGTCCATGAGATCGCACATCGCCCTTATGCAGTCTATGTTCTCCGGGATCACGTCCGATTCCTGGTGGATGGCCTGGAAATAGTACAGGGTGTCACCGGTGACCTGGATCCCATCGTCCCAGACGACTATCTCGTTCAGGTCCGCCCGGTCACGGTTGAGGTCCTTGGAGAGCTCCATGATCTGGGCCGTTGACTCAACCCCCTCCGACCCCTTCACAAAGCGGACCCTGGGGGTGTTCCGCCAGAGCCCCTTCACCTCTTCGGATGATGAGGGTCTCGATAGCTTCACGACAATGGAGTGGAGGTGCATGAGCGTCGTGGGAACGACGACGGCCAAGGAATCGATATCTATCCCCGGTATCACCGTCTTCAGGTCCGGGCCGTGATGGGACGGGACCTTGAGCTCGGGGACTATGGCGTTCACGGGCCCTTTCTTAGAATCGTTGGGGTCCACAGCCCTCCTGATCATCGTCGCATAGACCTTGGTGACCCCAATGTCCCTGACCAGTGGGAAGATGGTCCTGGCGAGTCCCGTCGTATTGCAGCTCACGACACGTACGAACTGCGCGCCTATGTTGTCCCTGTAGTTCGATAGGGCGTTGAAGGACCTGCCGACCTTGTCATGCTTTTCGCCGCCCTGGAAGATGGCCTTGACGTTCGCCTTCCTGTACTTGTCAAGGTTCTCCACCCCCTTCTTGCCGGGCGTACAGTCAACGACGATGTCGACCTTCCCCAGAAGGTCGTCCAGGGTCCCCTTGACCTCTATACCGGCCTGCTGGAAGAGCGGCAGGTTCTCCGGTACTGCAATGTAGAGGTCATATCCCTTGGCTATGGCGCTCCTGGCCTCGAAGGTCGGTCTGGTCTTCGTCACGCCGACTATCTCCATGTCATCCTGCCTGGAGACAGCATCAGCAACCCTCTTTCCTATGGAACCGTACCCGTTTATGGCTACCTTGACCTTGTTCACGACCATGGACTTCACCCCTTGGGTCCCCTATCGGTTGGGAGATATAAAAATTTGGCCGGACCCCTGTCCGCCCGTCTCAAAAGCTTTATGAGCGCCCAATGCCCATCATATGAGCTGACGAATGTGCTTCCCTAATAGCATAGGGGGTAGGTCCCATGGTAAGGACGGACGGAACATGTACTAGGCCTGGACGGACCATGGTCATCCTGTTCGCTCTCATTTTCGTTACCATGCTCCATGCACAACCGGGTCCGTTCGGCCACCCTCCTTCGGATATGGTCCTTGAATACGATTACGCCTCCCAGGTCCTCTCCGTGACCATAACCCATAATTCCCCGACGACCTCTAACCATTACGTCGAGACCGTTGAACTGTTCAAGAACGGGATCGCACAGGAGACCTTCACCTACCAGACCCAGCCCGACAGGTCCACGTTCACCTACGAATACCCTGTGACCGGTCAGGACGGCGACCTAATGGAGGCTACGGCCACATGCAACATATACGGTTCATTGACCAGGAACACGACCGTGGTCGGGCCCAAGGAGAGGATGAGGATGGAAGTGGCCCCCAGACCGACCTCCATAGGTTCCGGTATGGACGTTGATATCACGGTCAACCTCTACTCTGCCGCGGACGATGTACCGCTCGACGGGGCAAGGGTGGTAGCGGTCCCCAAGATAGGGTCGGTCACTGATGTCGAGCCGTTAGCGCTGGGAGGGTATACCTTCACATATACCGCTCCGAGCATCATAGACGATGTGGCCGAAGAGCTCAATATCTCGGCCTCCAAGAACGGCTACCATACCAGCTATCAGGAGCTGCTCTTTGATATCGTATCGGAGACGACACCCAGGATACAGGTCTCCATACTGCCCATACTCTACAGGCTCAACGAGGGCGAGATGACCACCTTCAGCGTCAGGGTAAGGTCCGGGACCCAGGACCTGGATGTCGATGACATAACCGTCGAAAGCTCTGGGGGGAACATCGTGAAGAAGAAGGTCTCCATGGGGCAGTTCACGCTCGAATATACACCGACGGAGGTCGCTTCGGACACCAATGCGTTCATCCTGGTGAGGGCGGAGATGGAAGGTTACCTCACCGGGGAGAAGAGGATGGATTTCGTGATATCGGACCTGCCAGAAGGTCCGGTCGATGATGATGGGTCCGAACCATCTTCTCTGACCAATACCGTTCTGCTCCTGGGCATAATCCTGGCCCTTGTGGCGGCGCTATCGCTGGTTATCTACTTGGTCTGGAAGAAGAGGTCGGCCAGGAAGGGGTCAGCGGACGAGAGGCTGACCGCCAGGGAGCTGGGACCGGAGAGATGATCATAGGAGCAGCCGTCATTCTTCCCAGTTGGCATCGTCCTTTTTCCTGAAAAGCAAAAGAACGATGGGTATGAGGGCAACAAGGAGAAGTGGAAGCAGCAGGAGCAGCCATAGGTAGGACCGACCGTCAGGGTCGTTCCCGACGGGCGGTCCATCCTCAATGGCCACTGTGAAGTTCACTGTGAGGGTGACTTGGACAGTGGTATCCTCCGAAAGGAACGTTCTGAGGATGGCCGTATGTTCTCCGATCTCAAGGCCTTCCAGGACCACTTCCTTTCCACGGTAGGTATCCCCCCCGATGCTCCATGCATGGTCCAGCTCCCTGGTATCGGTCGCCTCGGCCCTGAGAGTGACGTTCTCTCCCTTCAAGAAGACCTGCCCCTCCATCGGAGAGACTATGATAACGCCCTTCAAGGGCTGGACCGGGGGCGGCAGGGGCCTTTCAAGGACCGTAATGTTCCAGACCGCTCGGACAGTATGAGCTCCGGAGCTGAGATCGAGCGTGGTCCGCACCGTCTCGCCCCCGCTTAGACCTAGTTCCTTCGGCTTGAAGGTGAGATGGGTAGAATTTAGCAGGGCCCGACCCAGATATGACCAGGATGACAGGACATGT
>JBFYMY010000181.1:0-6341 GCA_041304645.1 Thermoplasmatales archaeon | reverse complement strand
AGGAAGGGATTCAAGGTCCTTGCCGTCGAGGGTGATGAGAAGGATGCCGTGGAGGTGGACTGGGAGGAGGGGTGATATTGGATGATGTCGAAGAGCTGTTGAAGAGAAAGGCGTCGGTCCTAATCGGCATATGCACTGAGGATTTCTCGATGCTGCATGACCTCATATCGGTTCTGAGCGCAGAAGGGGTCCGTTACCTCATCACGGGTCCGGGAGAGGTCGTGAGCGCCCATCTTGATTGTCTTGTCATCGACAAAGATGCAGTGGCCCCTATCCTCGTATCGGGTACTAGTTCCTTCGTTACGATGGACCCCGACCCGGTCGTGACGACGTACAGGGCCTTGGCCTCATGCTGGGGACTTTCCCGTCCTAAAGTGCTCATAATAGGTATCGATCCTGGGCTCAGGCCCGGGGTCGCCTATCTACTGGACGGAAGGCTCGTCGCCGTCCACCGGGCCTCATCTACCCGGGACCTCCTCGGGAAGGTCCTAAAAAGGCAACGGGGCTACGGAGCCGAAAGGACCATGGTCAAGGTCGGGAACGGCGACCCTTCCAGCCGGGACCTCATCCTCTCATCCCTAAGAAGGGCGAAGCTCTGCACCATTGTGGTCGACGAGCGAGGCACATCACGCTCCAAGAGGCATAGGGACGAGATGGCCGCCATCCATATAGCCAGGGTCGAATGCTCGACCTTACAGCAAGTGTCTTGACCAGGCCTGTTCAATACCTTATCGGACAACCTTAATAACCGTCTGTCCCAATGACAGAGGTGGTCCGACGCCGTTTGGGGCCGGATGCTCGTCAGAACACGCAGCGGAGGGTCAATTTGAACAAGAAGCTGGATATGAAGGTGGAGCCGACCCTTAAGAACGATGTGGGCTACATGAGGGCAAGGCTCTCCACAAAGGCCAGGGAGGAGCTCGGTGTCTCTCCCGGGGATGTCATAATGATATCAGGCAAGAAGGACACGGCCGCTGTGGTGTGGAGGGCGCCCATCCAGGACGAGAACAGGGACATCCTCAGGATAGACGGCATCACAAGGAAGAACGCTGAGATAGGGATAGGGGACAGGGTGACGGTGTCCAAGGTGGACCCGAGACCGGCGGAGAGGATCATGCTCTCGCCCGCCATTAAGGACCTCCCCAACCTCCAGTTCGCCAACGGAATTGACTCGTTCGTCAAGAAATCGCTCCTCAAGCGGCCGGTCAACAAGGGCGATACATTGATCATCCAGGGTATTGCCCTCATGGGGAGCCAGCTCCCTTTCATCGTTACAGCGACGAAACCATCTGGTATAGTCCAGATAACCGTGGACACTGAGATACGTATCACCAAGGAGAAGCTCGATGAGGACATTATCTCAAGGGTCGCCTACGAGGACATAGGTGGATTGAGGGAGGAACTGGCCAGGGTCAGGGAGATAATAGAGCTCCCCCTCAAGCACCCGGAGCTCTTCGACAGACTTGGCATAAAGCCGCCCAAAGGCGTCCTTCTCCATGGTCCTCCCGGGACCGGAAAGACATTGATCGCAAAGGCGGTCTCGAACGAATCTGGTGCCTCCTTCTTCTCGATACAGGGTCCGGAGATAATGAACAAGTACTACGGCCAGTCGGAGGAGAACCTCAGGAACAAGTTCCAGGAGGCATCACAGAACCTCCCGGCGATACTGTTCATCGACGAGATAGACTCGATAGCCCCCAAGAGGGACGAGGTTAGGGGAGAGGTCGAGCGGAGGGTCGTCGCCCAGCTCCTGAGCCTGATGGATGGGCTCGAGGACAACTGCAGGCTCATAATCATTGCTGCCACCAACAGGGTGGACGGGCTGGACGCAGCGCTGAGGCGCCCTGGCAGGTTCGACAGGGAGATCGAGATAGGCGTGCCCGACCTCTCCTCAAGGATAGAGATCCTCCAGGTCCATACCAGGAACATGCCTCTTGAAGAGGACGTTTCCCTTGAGGAGCTGGCGGGGCTCACCCATGGCTTCGTCGGAGCCGACCTGGCCGCTCTATCACGGGAGGCGGCCATGAAGGCCCTCCACAGGTACCTCCCGGACATGGACCTTGACAAGCCCATCTCCCAGGAGGTCCTCGCGGGGATACGGGTCAAGATGGCAGACTTCAAGGAGGCCTTGAAGGACATAGAGCCCTCTACCCTGAGGGAGGTCCTCATAGAGGTCCCATCGGTCAAGTGGGACGAGGTCGGGGGGCTGGAGGAGGTCAAACAAAAGCTGAGGGAAACGGTCGAGTGGCCCCTCTCCGACCCGGGGTCCTTCAAATCTCTCGGTATCAAACCGCCCAGAGGGATACTCCTTTACGGTCCTCCAGGGACCGGAAAGACCCTCCTTGCAAAGGCGGTCGCGACCGAGACCAAGGCCAACTTCATATCCATAAAGGGCCCGGAGGTCCTGTCCAAGTGGGTGGGGGATTCCGAGAAGGCCGTAAGGGAGATATTCAAGAAGGCAAGACAGGTCGCTCCCTGCATCATCTTCCTTGATGAGATGGATGCCCTGGCCCCCAGGAGGTCGTCGTATGACGGCAACCATGTCTCGGAGAGGCTGGTGAACCAGCTGTTGACCTCCATGGACGGCATAGAGGATGGTGGCGATATCATAGTCATGGGAGCGACCAACAGGCCGGACATGCTCGACCCGGCCATCTTAAGGACCGGGCGGTTCGACAGGCTTATTTTCGTGGGTCCCCCAGACCTCAAGGGTAGGATAGAGATCCTGAAGGTCCACACGTCATCAATGCCGCTCGCCGTCGATGTGGACCTGGAGGAGCTGGCCTCTTCCATGGAGAACTTCACCGGGGCCGATATAGAGGGGGTATGCAGGGAAGCGGGCATCATAGCCCTTAGGAAGGATATGAAAGCGAAGTACGTGACCGCTTCCGACCTGAAGAAGGCACTTTCAGAGGCCCGTCCGTCCGTTGATGAGGATACCGTGGAGGCCTACAAGAGGATAATTACCGATGGTAGGGGCGGAATTAATAATAAGGGGAAAAAAGATAAAGGGATTGATTATTACGGGTGAACGCACAAGACCCGGGGTGTGAGCCTATGAAGTTCTTTGCAAACGATATCAAGGACAAGTACGTAATGTCCAGTGATGGAAAGTACCTCGGACAGGTGGACAATCTGGTGGTCGACACCAAGAGCGGGAAGGTCCTGCATGTGCTGGTCTTGCCGTCCGAAGAGGTCGATGTGAGACGGTACAGGTTGGACTCGCAGCAGAGGATAGTCCTCCCGTTCGACAAGGTGAAGTCCATAAAGGACGTCGTCATATTCTCCCATCTGGACTGAGGTACAGGATAGGACCGGACCAAGGTCCTTCCTCGGAGGGGGGATCGAAGGATGGATGCTTTGGACCTCAACACACTTGGTGATTTCAAGGTCATCCCCTCTCTAGCAGTTTTCAAGGGCAGACCGGTCTTTGTGGAGCAGGGCAGATATAGCCAGATAATGCTCGGAGGGAGGCCTGCGGACATAGGTAGCGTCGCAAGACCGCTCCTTGGCAAGTATGGTACGCTCCACTATCTGGACATACTCTCCTTCAGGACGGGCGAACCCGTGCTCACTACCATACGAGAGCTAAGCGAAATGGGTGGAGAGCTCTGGACGGATGTCGGTGCCCGCAACTCCGACCCGCTCATAGATGCCATCATGGCCGGGGCCACGACCTGCGTGGTCTCGACCAAGATGATGGCCAATCTGAGCGAGTTCGCTTCGGCGTTCGAGCTCACTGACGGTCTCATGGTGCAGATCGACATCGACGGCGGCATCCTCTCACCGGACCAGGATATTAGGGCAATGGGCCCCATCGACTTCTCCAAGGAAATGGTGGACCTGGGCATTACGGACATGGTCCTGGACATAGATGGTGGAACGGAAAAGAGGCAAGGGGTCGTAAGGGAACTCGTCCAGTCCCTGGATGGGAGGGCCCGGCTCTACATCGGAATGGAGGACCTATCGGAGAGCGAGGTCCTTAGAGCTGCCGGGGCCCAAGGGGGGATCATAAGCTGTTCCAGGGTCCTGACGGGGGTATGAGCATGGACGAGCTCAGGTCTATCGTCGCGTCTGTCTTCAAGATGGGCAAGGGCTCCTCGCTGACCAGGACAGAGATGAGGAACATACTGATCTACAACCTCCGATGGTTCGACCCGGACAAGGCAACGAGCGTCGTTGACGCAGCGGCCGCCTCTGGATACCTCCGGACCGGTCCGGATTCCAGATTGTCGCCCACGTTCGACATGGGGTCCACGTTCGTGGATGTCGCATACAGGCCGCCACAGGACCTTGACGTCAGCACCCTGGTCAGGCCCCTTTTGGATAGGATGATAGAGACCGTCGTCAGGTCCGGTCTGGAGAGAAAGGAGGCGGTGCGGACCATCAACAAGAGGGTGGGCGAGCTCCGGCTCCTGTTCCCGTGCGCTGTCATCCAGGTCGGACTTGAGAGGGGGGTGGACATGTCCCCATTCTACGTTGAGGTCGAGGACCAGATCCTTTACGGAGACAGATGATGTCAGATAGTTGCCCTGACATGTCCGTGTTGGAATCGGCGGCCCTGCCTGTCAGGTGTGGCGATGGACCGACGATGGACCGATTATCCGCTCATTATACGGATTCGGGCAGCGGTCGGTTGGGAAGTCTGCTGAGAGGGAACGGCCCAGCTCCGCCAGCCGCCTACGAGCTCGTGGCCGCTTCGGAAGCGCTCGAGCTCAAGGGGCTCCATAGGACGGCACTGGTCCCTCTCGAGCAGCTTCTCGTCGTTGCAGGCGACGGTGGTCCGGTAAGGGACTATGCCGCTGCAAGGTTCGGCATATTGACGCTGCTCCATTCGCTACCGGCCGATGTCCGACCTATCGCATCGTCCCTGGGGATCGACGGCCATCCGAGCAGGGGAAGGTCGAACTGGCAACGGGATGCGGCGTTGGAAAAGGTCCTGCCCGCTGTCGAAAGGCTGCTCCTGGGCTCCATATTGCACCATTATAGGGCCGTGGCCATCTCATCGGCGAAGGAACGGGAGCCATACTTGCGCGCATCGGGAACGTGGCTCGATGATGCACTGACCGGAGCAAGGACGCTTGGGGGCATTATCGGTGATTACCATACGGCAAGATGCCTGTACATATCCGGTGTCATGGCCGGGCGGGTCGGGGACCTCGAGAAGGTAACTGCGGCCATGACGGAGTGCAGGGCCATCTCCGAGAGGAAGGGGTTCAGTGGCCTCGTAGCACTTTGCATGCTTGAACTTGCCCCTTTCCTGAACGACAGGGCCTCAAGGGACGCAGAGCTGATATCCGCTGGGGCCGAGCTGAAGAGGCTGGGTAACATGGTCCTGTCCCTCGAAGCCTCCTACCTCCGGGGTCAGACCCTCTGCGCGGAGGCGTCAACATCCAAGGACCTGAGCGAGGGGGTCGATCTCATACTTTCGGCCGCCGATGGTCTGGAGAGGTCAGGTTTTCTTGACGATGGGGCCAAAAAAAGGGTGGAGGCCTCCCTGTGGCTCACCAGGGCGGGGAGACCTGACGATGCCATAGGGCAGCTCAAAGGTCCCCTTAAGCGCCTTATGGGGACAGGCGACGATGAATGGGTATCCCTTGCCAAGGCCGCCGGGTTCCTGGCCCTTGTAAAAAAAGGGGATAGGAAGAGAGCGAAGAGGACGCTTCTCGAACTTGTGCTCAGATACCCTGTAAAACAGTACAGGTATGCCTTCGAGGTCCTGAAAGAGGGGGTCTCGGGCCAGGAATGGCTCAGGGAGGACCCAGAAACCTCGGACATGTTCAAGGACATGCCGGTCCGAGTCATAGAACGTGGTGCGGTGAGGGAGATCATCTCCCGTGCGAAGGAGGCCTATCCGAACGAGTTCGGGGCTATGCTCAGGGGTATCGATCGTATCACACATATCGAGCCCATACTCGACACGGCATCCGGAAGGGCGGTGGTCATGTTCTCACTTTTCGACAGGCTCAGCCAGCGCAGCATCCCCGGAGAGGGCGTCGTCCACTCCCACCCTTCTGGTTCGACCCGTCCGTCCGGTGCCGACCTGCAGATGTTCGCGAGGTTCCCCGGGATCAATATCATCATAGGGTTTCCTTTCACCGAAGGGACCATGGCCGCCTATGACCGTCTGGGCAACAGGGTCGAGCTCGATATCGTCTGACCGCGCGAAGGATGGCTTACGGATGGACGGGGACATCCCGATAGAGAGGCCGGAGGGCCTATTGGGCTCGCGTACGGGCCATCCCTCCGGCCTGGGCGGAGTGGGGGGTTTGGAATAGGGGATCGAGTGCGTTCCGTTAAAAAATATCGCATCACTCCGTAATGGACCATGATCTCAGTGT
>JBFYMY010000180.1:0-7033 GCA_041304645.1 Thermoplasmatales archaeon | reverse complement strand
AGAAGGAGGGACTTTGGATAGCAGGGCTCCTCTACGTCCTCTCCATATGGAGGGCGGCCATGGTCAACAGGACCTTCCTCTTGATGGTCTGTGTTCTGATACTCATCACCATCGGTTATTCGGTGCCTCCCGTGAGGTTCAAGAAGAGGGTCTGGCTCTCCAATATATCCATTGCCCTGCCCCGGGGGATGCTGGGGCTCGTCGCCGCGTGGGCCATTACTGCGGACATAGGCTCGCCCACCCCGTGGATCATGGGGTCCGTCCTGGCCATATTCCTGACCGGGTCCACTACGACCAAGGACATCACGGACATGGAGGGCGATCGAGCCTTCGGGATGAGGACGCTCCCTGTAGTCTATGGAAAGAAGAGGGCCATCCTGCTCTCAGCCCCGTTCCTTGTAGTTCCTTTTATCCTCATGGTGGTTTACTGGTATCTCGAGCTCCTTCCTAACAGCTCCATCATCATGGCTGTGATATTCTTCGTCTGGTCTATGTTCCTCATAACCCTCCTCATCCGGTCGGGGGACAGGGAGGACCTCCATTTCGAGAACTCCCCGGCATGGAAGCAGATGTACCTGATGCTGATGGGATTGCAGCTGGGTTTCCTTGTGATATTCCTGGTATGATGTCCTATCTCACGGCGGCCATGATCGTCCTGGAAGGATTTATTATCGTCACATTCCTCTCTGCCCTCCATGATAGAGCCCAAAAGGACCGGAAAGGCCGGACCGGAACTAGGCCCTTCGACCGTCCTGGGAACCGCCCTGAAGGCCATGTCCTTCCAGCTTTGCGATAGGTGCCTGGGCAGGCTCTTTGCGAAATATGGGTTCGGACTCTCGAACGAAGAGAGAGGAAGGGCGGTCAGGATAGCACTTGCCATGCACATTGAGGGTTCGGGGGGGGTCGAGGGATTTGATTGGAACGTCATAAGAAGGTTACCGGTCCACCGGCCTGATGAGGACCATGCAAGGCCTTTGGATAACAAAGAGGAAGAGGGCGGTGATTGGGTTCTTGGCGGGACGCGGTCGTTCGGCAGACCATGGCAGGAGGACGACCAGGACCTGCATGGTCGATGCTGGACCTGCCAGGGGATGTTCGAGAGGCTAGATGCCTTGAAGGACCTTGTGATGTCATCCTCCTCAGGGTACGAGATATCATCCTTCCAGATAGGATGCAGGCTCGATCCGGGGACTGCAGACCGGGAGGCGCGGGTCCTAAAGGCCACAGGTGCTACCGGTGCTGAGCCTATCTCGGAGGAGCTCAATCGGGAGGTTGGCAAGCTTGTCCATGCTCTCTGGACGGACAGGAAGTTCGATAGGAGCGCCCCCGAGGTGACCTTCATAGTCGATCCGCTGTTCATGACCGTGGACCTGCAGGTCAAACCCATCTTCGTCTTCGGTCGTTACAGGAAGCTCCAGAGGGGCATACCGCAGACCAGATGGCCTTGCACCGTTTGCGGCGGGAGGGGGTGCGATAGATGCGGAGGCACCGGTAAGATGTACAGCACATCCGTGGAAGAAAAGATAGGCGAACCTTTCAAAGATGCGGCCTTGGCGTATGATTATACACTTCACGGGATGGGACGTGAGGACATTGATGTCATCACCGTGGGCAACGGCCGACCTTTCATCCTAGAAATATCAAGGCCCAAGAAAAGGACATTGGACCTTGCTTCATTAGGCCTGAAGGTGGCCGCGGGATCCGGGGGCATGGTGGAGATAGATTCCCTGAGGATGGCAGAACGCTCGGAGATACCCAAGGTCAAGGACGGGGCACACCTTAAGAGGTACAGGGCCAAGGTATCTTTCGGTACACCTCTGGATGAAGCAACCCTTAAATACAACATCACTTTACTTGCTCAAAGCCCTATAAAACAGAGGACACCGGAAAGGGTTTCGCACAGAAGGGCCGACAAGGTTCGTGAAAGGTCGGTGCGCGGGTCGGGCGTGACGCTCTACCCTGATGGAACGGCCGAGATCGAGCTGCTGGCCGACGGAGGGCTCTACATCAAGGAGCTGCTCCATGGCGACGAGGGAAGGACAGACCCATCCCTCTCTTCCCTTCTGGGAACAACGGTCAGGGTCCTGAGCCTTGACGTGGTGGAGGTCCTCTATCAGCAGGAGAACCAGACCCGAAAGGGGTGAGCAAACATGGTGAAGCGGTCCAAGGGAATCATGGCAAATACAAGGCAGACCCTCAAGAAGAAACCAAGCCAGAGGGGAATGCCTCCTATAACCAGCTACCTCAAGGAATTCGAGATAGGCGAGAAGGCGAACATTGTAATAGAGTCGTCCAGCCAGAAGGGGCAGCCCCACAGGAGGTTCCAGGGTCTGGTGGGCACCATAGTCGAGAAGCGCGGCCGTGCCTATGTGGTGAGGGTCCAGCTGCCGAGGAGCTACAAGGACGTCATAGCGCGTCCCGAGCACCTGACGAGGGTAGGCTGATAACGAACGATAGGTCTGCTGGCCTGCGGTCCTCCCTCTACCGGAGGTAGAAAGTATTTAATCGACCTAAGGACTTGACGGGAATCAGCGGTCCGACCGCATCATCATGATCGTTCTAAGGAGAATACGAATATGGCAGGTGAAGAGGACAGCGGAAAGCTCCTGACCCATGACGAGGTCAGGAAGATTCTCGAAAAGAGCCTGAAAAGGCCCTTATCGATATATGACGGCCCTGAGGAGGCCGTGCCCAAGACCGTTGTCATCGATGACGGGCCCGCTCCGGAGGGGGGTGAGCTCTCGGAACCTCCGGTCCAGGACCCAATGGACAAGGTAAGCTTCGAGAAGAGGGCCACGTTGGACCATGTGAGGAACTTCACAAGGATAGATTCCAAGAAGGCCCAGGCCTTGATAAAGGAGCTTTTGAAGATAGAAAGGGTCACCGAACCCCATGCGCTCAAGATCGCTGAGCTCATGCCCCGGGACGAGACAGAGCTCAGGATAGTTTTCGCCAAGGAGAGGTATACGATAGAACCGGAAGAACTCAAGAAGATGCTCGATGTGATAGATGCGCATCGGTGAGCTGACTCAGGTAGGTCTCAGGGAGGGATGGTCTTGGAGGATTTTGCATACATACTCGATTACCTGCCCCAGGGCCACCCAGAGAGGAAGACCTTCAAGAGGGAGCCCATGGCGTTCGGGCTCGGCGAGATGGAGTTCAAGCTCCTGGAGCTGACCCCCAAACCAAATATCCAGATGACCCCTGGGGAAAGGGTCTATATAGGCAAGGATATGGACCAGAGGACGAAGGTGCTCCATGTCAAGAGACGGGTGAATTTCTCCGAACTGACCTCGGCGGCACAGACGGAGCTGCCCTTCATAGTGGAAGGTATAATCCAGAGGGACGAGGAGCGATTCATCAGGTTCTTCAATGATGCACAGGCAATATCGACCAGGCTTCACATGCTCGAGCTCATTCCCGGCCTGGGCAAGAAGACCATGTGGCATATAGTCGAGGAGCGGAAGAAGGGCCCCTTCAGGTCGTTCTCGGACCTGACGTCAAGGATAACTTCCCTCCATCAGCCCGAGAAGCTCGTAATGAAGAGGATACTCCAGGAGATGGAGGACACCTCCGAGAAGTACCATATCTTCATCAGGTTCTGAAATCCCATAGATCTTGTTCTCAGCACCAAACGACCTATAGCGTGGGCTTTTTCCACAAGTCTTACCAATGGTAGGTCTTGGTAGGGCCTTAGGAAAATTATATTTATTAAGAAGTAGATGAAGGTCAGACCTTGGTAGGACCAAAGGAAGCCAAGGTACCCTCGAATGAACTATGGGATGCATGCGGGGGTCAACGGGTATTGCTCCCGTAACAGGGCACATCAAAAAGGGGGTGGGCCCACGCCACGAATGAGCAGCAAAATGACCATAAAGCTCGAACCGGACCTCCTCCGGAAGCTCCAGGCCATAGCCGAGCGGGAAGGGGGAACGGTCAGCAACAGCGTCCGCAGAGCAGTGATAGACTACGTAAGGGAGCAGAGCGAACCGGGGAGTGCGAACGAACTGAGGATGGACCTGACGCTCATGGAGACATCTATGATAACCCAGCTCGTCAGGATCGGTGTCATAAGGGAGCCTCAGGAGCTTTTCCACAAGGCCTTCGATAATTATGTGTCGGGTGGGGACCTCTTGAAGGCCATTGACCTGACCAGGTCCCTCAGTCAGATGAAAGAGTTCCCCTCCACGGTGCCCATAACCACGCAGAAACAGAGGTTCGACCCTCTCCAGGTCCTGGAAGAGGGCGAGGACGATGAGGTCGCAGAGGGGTGAAATGAGGGGCCCGGACCTTCGGGCCCCATTCCTTTTCTATCTCATGGTCGGTTCAAAGGGATGGTGAACGGACCTTGGTAGGAAGAAGGTCAGACCATAAGGGCCATGGATCATGCGGACCACCGCTCCACGAGCCCGAGGTCCACATGCTCTGCCTTTACGGCAGTGTCGAGGATATACTCGATACCATGGAGAAGAAGAACATCCCACGGAAGCTTCTGCAGAGGGTCCTGAATCTGCTCATCGGGCTATCTCTAAAGGGATATGAGGGACGGTCCATAGGGACGATCATACTGCTCGGGGATATCGAGGGGGTCCGCAAACATTCAACCCAGATGATCATCAACCCGTTCAAGGGGTGGAACGAGGTGAACATACTGGACCCGAACTACCAATCCACTTTCGAATCCTTCAGCCAGATCGACGGGGCAATGGTCTTCGACTCAAGGGGCATGGCCCATTATGCCGGCAGGATGATCCATGTACGGGGAGAGACGGAGTGCTCCGCTGCAGTGGACGGTACCTCGGTCCCGAGGAAGAAGGGCTCTGGAACGAGATGGAGGGCGGCCAGGTTCATCACGGAAAGGACGAGAACGGTCGCACTGACGCTTTCGAGCAGCGGGAACATCACTGCCTTCATGAACGGGAAGGAGGTGGGCAGGCTCGAGAGGCGGGTCTGCTCCTTCAAGGAGGGTGAAGCGCCAGTCCTGGTATTCCCACCCTCCGTGAATGGCCCGTCCATCTAAGAATTGGGAAGCTATTAAATATACGTAGATTTCTATGAACATGCCTGCATTTTAGAATCGGGTGCAGGGAACGAACACAGGTCTCGTATCGAAGGTGGGTAGGTTTGAAGGAAGGTCCGGATAGGAAGAAGAAGGCCGAACTGACGGAACTTGAGGTCCCGCAGGAAGGGGAGAGCCCACTTGCTGAAGGGTCTGGACCCGAGGTCGGGGACCAGCTGAGGGGCATGTTCAGCGAGGAGGAGCTAGGCCTGTTCTCGGAACTGCTGAGGAAGGTAGAGAGCACCGGTGAGCTCGACAAGGAGCTGAACGTGGACCTGTCGCAGTTCACCGAGAGGGTCGAAAGCGTTGTGGACTCCATAGATAGGATAGAGAAGATAGAGAGGAACCAGATGGAGAGGCTCCTCTACAAGGAGGGCATAGCTCCGGTCTCGGAGGGTGACGTGAGCATCCCCGCGGCAGAACCTATCTCCGACACGCCTACGGAGAAAGCCGTATCAGGCAGTCCCCCGTCCCTGTCCATAATGGAGGCGTTCCCTAAGACGATGGCCGGCGGTGAGCCCCAAATAGAGGTCACGGGAAGCGAGCCCTATGCGGATATCAAGGCCAGCGGTCCCATGGGACCCCCAATTGAGGTCGGACCTGTGGCCTACGGGGCCAACCTTGACAACGTCCTTGTCAAGCTCAAAAAGCTAGCCGAGCTCAAGCTCCAGAGGTCAGAGCTCGAAGAGGCCAAGGCTCTGGTCAATATCGCCATGAAGGCCGGCGGTAGCACGGAGACGTTCAAACGCGAATATCCGGTCCTGCTCAAGGAACTAGGCCTGGAGATGCCTTCGGCGGAGACTACGGTCTCCCTGGAGGCCACTACCGACAGGAGAGTGCCGGTCCAGGATGTCGATAGGGAGGAGGAGGCCCGTGTGCTCGCACCGGAGCTTGCGGTACAGATAGGTTCGCTCCATAAAAGGTCACGGTCCGCCATCAATCAGCTCAAGATAATGCTCGAGACCGCCACCCTGACGAAGGAGGACCACGACAAGGTGAACGCCCTCTATCAGGAGGCGAACGTCCTTTTCAGGGACAACCGCTTCCACAAGGCCCATCAGGTGGCCCTTTCCGCTCTATCGACCATCAAGGACAGGGTCAAGGACAACATAGATGTACAGCTGCAGAACGACCTGTTCCAGGCAAGGGAGCTCTTGGACGAGATGGCCAGGTCCGAGGAGCAGTACGATGTGATGGTCATTGAGGACCTCAGGGAGCAGCTGGACAAGGCAATGAAGTTCTATCTCACCAACGAGTACGAGAGGGCCAACCTGATAGGCAAGTCCGTAATGGCCACCCTCAAGGACCTCAAGGAGCCCGAGGGCAGCAAGGTAAGGGAGTCGGCCAACGAACTTAAGAGAGAGGTGAAGTTGCTCAAGGAGCAGAACCTTGACCTGGAAGGGCTGAAAGAAGCGGAGGATATGATAGGTTCTATCGAAGAGCTGATGTCCAAACGCGATCATTTCAGCAGCACCAAGCTCATGGAGACCCTAAGGACGATGGTCTCCGAGCTCAAAAAGAAGAGCGAGGACTATTCAAGGTCCAAGGAGATGAGCATACGGTTGACCAATCGGATAGCCAGGCTGTCCCAGGGCGATTACGACCTTAGAGAGGTCGAAAAGAAGCTCTCCTTCTTGAAGGCATACTTCAAGGACGGCAGGTACGAGGATGCGTTGTTCATAGGCGCCGAAATAGAGGTATATCTGGAATCAATGGAGAACCTGAAGAAGGAGATGGAGGCGAAGGAGATCTTCACCGAGCTCGAGAACCTCATGCTCCATGTCGATGAGATGGAGGGCGCGGAAAGGCTCAGGGACGATTTCGCGGTCCTCAGGTCCAAGTACGTGATGGGAGACCACGCTCACGTCAAGGTGCAGGGAAGGGAGCTCCTCGAGACCATGAGGAAGAAGACAAAGGCCCTGACCGTCGAGAGGGCCAAACGCATCTCCTCCTCGGTCATAGAGTCCAGGCTCC
>JBFYMY010000179.1:0-9992 GCA_041304645.1 Thermoplasmatales archaeon | reverse complement strand
CACCAATGATCCATCTTCCATCAGTTATTTGGCAACTTCATGATAGCTCTGTCATCGGGTAGGTTTGCGACATACTCCCATCCGTTTTGTATGAAATCCTCGACCATGTCGAGGTGTATGACCTTCTGACGGTTACCGTTCTCCTGAATGGTCTTCAGCAGTCGTTTCTTCAAGTACTCCATCACATCGTTGTCATCCATCCCTTCAACGTCAAGCTGGTCAAGTTCCTCTTTGGAAACGCCACTGACCTTCAGGATATGCCGTCGGAAATCGGCTGTTTCCTTATCTTCATCCTGAGTATGGATCGTCTGAATGAAAACCTGTGATCTCTTGTAACTCTCCCTCATGTCCTCGACCACATGCTTGGGCAGTTTACTCTTCATCGTGGTGTATTTCGCCTCGATATCGCCAACATGGCCCATCCAGAACTGGCGATAAGCATGGGTCGTCTTCCCTTTGGACTCGGCCATCAACATCTGGGTATCGAAAAATGACCGTAGGACATAAGGCCGACCGGCAAAGTCCGCAGTCCTGAACGAGGACCGGATCGAATCCCCGATATTGATGGTCCGAACGAATTTCTTCTCAGCCGACTTTGGTGTAATAATATCCGTTTCATGAGTGATCACCTCACCGTCATTCAACCTCATCTCGAGATATTGTTGAAGGTACTCACAACCCTCGTCGGATAGGAACGTGAAATACTTATGTCGAGCCTTCGACAACTCTTCACGAACGACCACTTTGGTAGGTATTACACTGAATGTTACCTTTTTGTTCTCTATGACCATCTCGGGAAAATCCTTGACACGGAGCCCATCGGTTCCTTTGTAGTTCCCCAAAGTCTCCAGTCTCAAACCCGAATGGGCAACAAGAACACAGGCAACGCGGTCTCTTGGCGTCGATACAAGGAATATCCTTCTAAGCTCTTCTTGTGTCGGGGTCCTTTCATTTTCAAGCGTCGGAGTCTTTCTAGCACCTCGAATCTTAATCTTACCATTTATCTTTTTGTTATTAAAGGCCAACCATGACTTGACAGATTTCACGCTGGATTCAATGTAGCTTCCTGCTTTTCCAGACTTTTCCTCTGAGGTAACATAGTCTAGAAGGATTTGGTAGAGAGAGCTCTCATCTTTCCCTGCTAGCTCTATAGGATTGTTTCCAGTCTGGGTACAGAATGCATTGAGTCTCCGTGCATAAACATCCGCCGTGGTAACGGCACCTCTTGCGGTGTTGTCGTACCACCGTTTGATATCCTCATTCTGCAGAATAGACTCCAGTTTGGACCTGCCATTTCGGGCCATGAGGTGTCATTTGAATACGGACTATATAAAAAGATTCATGGTTCTAAACCATAAAGGGAGTGGACCGGTCGGGATTTGAACCCGAGGCCTCTCGCATGCCAAGCGAGCGATCTACCGAGCTGATCTACCGGCCCATGATTTGACTGGGGCAGGGAAGATGCCATCATTATAAATACCTTTTTGGGATGAAATTAATGAACTCCAGAGAACGGATTACGACGTCTGTGCTCATCCAATTTTCTATTATACCTAATAGTTGAGAGGATGAAGGAGAATATGACCAACCCCAAGAAAACAGCCCATTGTACGATCCCAAGCGGGATGGATATGAAAACAAAGGCTAGGATGTTCCCAATGCTTGCTATGAAGTTCCATAGAGCATGGTTCAGAACGGAAACGATGTATCCGATAACGACAAGTACCGGAAGGACCAGCAGATAGAATATCAATGCTTTACCAGTTTTGTTCCTTTTATTCACCTGATCAATGGCGAACCACTGCTTCCCTGCACCTATCAGGAATCCGATTATGGCCGGGCCGAGCATGTGGCCTAGAATATTGAAGAGGGACCTGAAGGTTATGAGGAATATGAAAAGTATCCCCCCACCTGCCATGAATGCGTTGAAACCATAGAGGAAGTTCTCAAGAAGTGCAAACCCTGCTCCAAAAGCGGACCCGTAGAGGATTCCATCGGTTTCATCCCTTATCTGAGAGAAAATGAAGAAAAAACCAAGAGATTTGAAAAGCTCTTCAAATATTGGGGCGGACACGACAGCCGTTGACAATCCGTAGTCACCCATCCAGGTATCATTGAAGGTGTTCAGGAACAGAGATGGGAAGGTGGAGAGCATTCCCCAAAGCAAACCAATAATTATGAGAGCCCGAGGCTCTGGTTCATACGGGTCCGATGCATAGACGAAATAGACCCATGCTATTGCAGGAGCGGTTATCGTCAGAAGGACGAAAGGATAGATTATCGGTGAGAGGAGTATACAACAGATGGCAGGGATTATACCAAGGATTCCGGCTATGAGTGCCGAAAAGACACCGATCGCCACCATAATCCCTAAAACCGTCAGCTTCTGTCCAATGAACTTGTTCCTGTAACTCTTGGTGAAAAGACCAGGTTCTATCTCCATGCTCGAGAAGAAACCCACCTTCTTACCTTTGGCCTTTGTCAATAATAAACGATCCAGAAGGATACCTAACAATGCTATGAATGGGATCGCGGCGATAGCTATGACCGACCCCACTAAAGCCAGGGTATCTCGGAAAATGAAGAACAAAACCAGGGTCATCCCCATGAACATTGTGAGGACGAAGACCAGACCCAATATTATCCCGGCTGTCCCAAGGTCCTTCAGGATACCTTTCCAGAAACCATCGGTAGGCCGGTCCTTCTCTACCCGCCATGCTGCCATCTATAACCCCGCCTCTTTTATGATCAAAGTGACTACTTCCTCGGGGGTCAAGTAGGTCGAATCCACCCAGAGGTCATAGATCCTCCTGTCCCGAGGGTCTATGCCATAAAGTCCCATGTACCGTGACCTTTCGGACCGTTCCCTCTCTTCGATATCATGTCTGATCGAGGCCATATCACCGCCCTCCCTCTCCATGACCCTTGCGGCCCTCATTTCGATATCGGCATCTATATAGACCTTATAGGCAGGTATCCTTTCCCTCGAACATAAGGCCCCTATCATCCTTCCTTCCAGGATCGCATTCCCTGTTTTTGCCAGTTCCATCATCCTAAAGTCCAGTTCAAGATCGAATATAGTGTCCTTTTCGCAAAGGGATCCGAACTCATCAAGGGTCAATCCTTTGCTACTGGCCTGGTCCCTGAAGAGCTGGCCAGCATAGATATATGGAAGACCGGTCCTATCCTTTATGGCCCGGCAGGCAGTGGATTTGCCGGAACCAGGAGGGCCAGTTACTGTAAGGAGGACCATGGACAGAGAACCGATACACCTTTTAAAAACTTATTTATCACTATTCTTGAAAAAATAATATTTACGAGAAAAGCTTAATAAAATACTTATGATTAGACCACTTCGTAGGATACGCTATTGATGTAGGTACAAGAACAACGCATCCTCGGGTCATGGGGTACGGATGGCAGCGAACGGGTCGGTCAAGGAGGAGATCATCAAGAAGATGTCCGAACTGGACAATATCACCTCCATGCTCACAAAGCTCAGGACCGAACTGAAGAAGAAAGAAACCCTCCTTTTAAGGATGGAGGAAGCCCTTAAGAAGAGTGAAGAAAGGCTCGAGAGAAAGGTGGCCGAGATAGACGAAAAGGACAAGAGATTGAACGAGGTCGAGGGCAAGCTCTTTAAGAGACAGGAAGAGCTGATGATCCAGGAGAGAGAGGTCCAGACCAATGCCATCTTGGAGTACCTCTCATTCCAGGCCAGGGAGCTTGAGATCCAGGACAGGATGAAGGTCGCTCCAAATATCTCCGAGTTGGATAGGTTGAAAAAGGAGTCTAGGGACCTCCATGATAGACTGAAGAATGCAGAAGTGGAGCTGGAACAGGCCAGGCATGGTAGGATGGATCCTTCGCTCATTAGCTCTGAATCGAGTGATATCTCCAAAAGAATGGATGAGATCGATTCGCTGAAGGAATCACTAGAGGATCAGAAACAAAAGCTGGATGATAGAGAGATGGAGATCCTGAGACGGGAGGAAGAACTGAAGGGAAGGGATCAAAGGGCATTTGACGGTGTCTCGGTCGAGGATAGAAAGGTCATTGAAGCCCTTGAATCAAGGGAAAAGGAGCTGAAGAAGCTCGAGGAACAGGTAAGGAACAGTAAGAAGGACCTCTCTAGGTTCATGGAAGGGATCGATATAAAGGATGGGAGGATTAGGGACCTAGAGAACGAGCTCAAGATGAAGGAGGAGATGCTCCGGATCAAAGAAGAGGAGCTTGGTGGAACTCCTGGTGGGAAGGATATTAACAAATTCAAAGAGGTCCTTGATAAGGAATACCAGACCAAAGTAAGCATGATAGAGGGAAATTACAAGATGATGGTCGAGTCCCTTAAGAACAAGATAGACCAACTGAAGGTCCGCAATGAGGAATTGGAGATGATGGGGGACCAGCTCTCAGCGGAGAAGCTCAGGGTCACCCTCCTTGAAAGGGAGATAAAGGACAGGATGAACGAGATCTCCTTCTCTGAGGAGAGATTGGCCAGACGTCAGGAGCTAATGCTGAAGGAACGAAAACAGATAGATGAGCAATCAAAGAAGCTCAAGGACATGGGAACCGGGACCAAGGTCGCAGAACTGACCGAGGAACTGTCCAACAGGCAGAAACAGCTCAAGGATATAGAATCGAAACTACGGGACAAGGAAGAATATCTCAGGAAGAAGGAACAGGAGCTGGAAAAACTCCGTTCCGGGATAATAGACCAGGACATAAAGGACGAGGCAATGGAAGGGAAGGATGACCTGAACCGTGTACGCACTGGTGTCCGAAGGTTCGATGACCTGACATATGGAGGTTTCCCTCGCAACTCGAATTTCATCCTATACGGTCCTGCCTACTCCGGAAGGGGTACTTTCACCAATCTCTACATCTCAGAAGGCCTCAAGAAGGGCATCCCGACCATCTATATCACGACCCAACATACACCAAACGAGGTCAAGGACCAGCTCCGGAACATAATTCCCAAGATCGATGCGTACGAGGAGAAAGGGCTGATCAAGTTCATCGATATCTATTCACGGTCCATGGGGATAACGGAAGAGCTTCCGAACACGATATACATCGAAAAATCGACCGAGCTCGATGCCATCCAGAACGCATTGGAGAGATATCAGTTGGAGTTCAAAGACAAATACCCCTATCACAAGATAGTCTTCTTCTCTGTCTCAACTCTGCTCACTTATTCCGAACCCCTTTCGATCTTCAGGTTCTTCCAGGTGCTCAATTCGAAGAACAAGAGGAACAACGCCTCATCCATTTACATCGTCGATACGGGCATGCACAAGGAATCCGACATTCAGACGTTGAAGCACGTTATGACGGGTTTCATAGAGTTCAAGCTCGACGACCTCAAATACTATCTTAGGTTGGAGGGCGGCGGTGATGTGATGAGCAGGGCATGGATAGAATACACGTTCACTGACAAATCCTTCGACCTGAGGGGTTCGTTCTCGTTGGACCATATCAGGTGAGCTCAGCGTTTGCCTGCCTCTATCATCTGTTTGTGATCGAATGCTAGAGGTGGTAGCGAGCTCAATGGAAACCAAGCGACCTCAGAAGCATCGTCCCCCTCATGAGGGTCTGCCCTATCCGGTGCTTTCAATCTATAGAGCAGGGAGACAGTGTGCCCTCTCGGGTCCCTCCCAGGGTCCGAGGCCACGAATAATAGCTCTTCTATGCCACAATCCAGACCCGTCTCTTCGCTCACCTCCCTGAGAACGGCCTGTTCTGCGGTCTCTCCGTACTCTAGAAAACCACCGGGAAGGGCCCACATATTCCTATAGGGTTCGTTCCTCCTTTTTATTAGCAAGACCTCTTTTTTGGACCCGGACCCTCTGATTATTAGACCATCGACAGTGAGCCTGGGTGATCGAGGTGCCCTCTCCTTGCCTTCCCTGGCCTCCTTTGAGAGCTTTTCTATATGGTCTATGCTCTTCCTATATCCCGACATGGCAACGTTCGTATGGGACTCCACCAAGGACCAGGCAAGCGATAGACTGGAAAAACGGAACTTATAGCCCTTTTTTGTCTTTCTTCCCGGCGACCTGTCCTCGGGATCGCCCTCTATTATGATCTCATCGAGTATGTCCAATCCTTTAAGCTTGTTCAGGTATCTGTAGAGAGTGGAACGGTTCGTTGAAAGGACAGTCAATAGCTCATCCACCGTCCAGGGTTTGTCAGGAAAAGGCAGAAAACAGTCCCTGACAAGATGGAAACCCGCCTCCTCCTCGTATGTCTCAGGCAGGTAACCTATCTGTTTGAGGAATTCCATGAGAGCGCGATCAAGGTCTGTCTCTCCTGTCAACGGATTGTTCCTTACGACCTTTAGTTCGAATCCCATTCTCGGCCCTCCTGAACGTCCATTTCCAACTATTGATATCTGGTCGAGGGAGAAGATGATATATTAAGGATGTGTTGGGGAGGTATGGTCAAAAAGACCGTTGACACCGAAGAAAAAGCAGGTCAGGTAACTTCTCCGAACAAGGACCTGGACGTTTATTCTGGGGAGTTCAAGGACAGAAGGTACGGTATCAGGATAGATGATGATATAGAGGTCATTGTCATAGCCGGGAACGATGTTATCAAGGTAAGGGGACGTTTATTATCGATGAAAGAGGAGATAGAGCTCCTGGGCGAGGATGGTAACTACATTCAGATCATGGCCGATTGGGTCGTGGCAATAAAGGTCCTCAAACATAACAGACCACCACCCGATCAGGACCAGGAACTGACCAAGAAACCACCTATCAAAACGAAGCCCAAGAAACCTGCTGTGGACCATGCTTACTATTGAAGACCTACCATAGATGTCCAAACCTGATCTTTAAGAACGATGTTCACTTATTGCTTAGGTTGGAATACGACGATGGGATAAGTTTTATTACCATCATCAAGATTACGTCCTCATGGGCCAATACAGCGAAGGATATTCGGATGGTACCAAGGACACCATGTGGCTGGCCAGGGAGAGGCTTGCCGAAAAGCTTTCATCAGAAATAATTCTATCAAAGAACCCCAGTCAGACCTTTCGATCATGGAGGGAACAGTTCGGGATATCACAACATGACCTTGCCCTTCAGATAGGGGTATCTCCTTCACAGCTATCCGACTATGAGAAGGGAAGGAGGAAGAACCCATCGTTGAACCTCATGAAAAGGGTGATAAACGGTCTGATCGACCTTGATGAAAAAAGGGGGGCCCCAACTATAAAGAAATATTCCATGGACCTGCAGGACGAGGCCATAATAGATATGGCCGATTTCACTGTGGGGATAAACCCATCCTCGTTCATAGAGGTGATCGATGGTTCTCTGCAATCTGATTCCGACCTTAATGGCGAGGATTACATTCACAGACCGATCATGGGATATTCCATCGTCGATTCCATCTTGGCGATATTGCGTTTCTCATCACTTGATTATATGAGGATATATGGCAGGTCAACGGAAAGGACCCTGTTCTTCACCAAGGTCGCGTACGGTCGTTCACCCATGATCGCGGTCAGGGCACATCCGATCAAACCGGCGATGGTGGTCTATATCCAACCTGAGAAAGTTGACCCCCTGGCCATTAAGCTCGCGAGGCTCGAAAGAATACCCCTTGTATCGACCGAGCTAGATCCGGATGAGCTCAGTAAGAGATTGAGGAAGCTCATATAGACAGGAGCCGATATCATGAAAAGCGGTATAGTCAGCTATGGAGCATATGTGCCGAAATTCAGGATACTTCCCAAAGAGATAGGGAGGGTTTGGGGACAGGACGGAGAAGCGATGGGAAAAGCCCTGAACATATCGGCCAAATCCGTTCCCGGCTTGGATGAGGACACGGCTACTATTTCGGTGATGGCAGCTCGGAGAGCGCTCGCAAGGTCATGTATCGAACCTTCCCAGCTTGGGGCCATCTATGTGGGGTCCGAATCCCATCCCTATGCCGTCAAACCTACGGCCACGATAGTTTCTGAGGCCATAAGGGCCGCACCATATCTGACGGCTGCCGACCTTGAGTTCGCCTGCAAGGCTGGGACGGCCGGGATGCAGGCCTGTCTAGGTCTGATCAACAGCCCGGATGAGAACATCCCCATAGAATATGCCATGGCAATAGGCGCTGACACTTCCCAGGGCGCTCCCGGCAACGCCCTTGAGTATTCAGCATCCGCCGGGGGTGTCGCCTTCATCCTTGGAAGGAAGAAGGTTATAGCATCCATAGATCTGACGATGTCCTATACTACGGATACCCCCGATTTCTGGAGGAGGGAGGGTATGAAATACCCCTCACATGCCGAAAGGTTCACCGGAAAACCAGCTTATTTCAAACATATCCAAAACTGCGCAGGCATGATAATGAAGAGAATGGGCACTGAACCGAAGGACTACGATCATGCAGTATTCCATCAACCCAACGGCAAGTTCCCGGTCGTCGTTGCGAAGAAGCTTGGTTTCACGGACGACCAGATCAAGAACGGACTTATCTGTCCACATATAGGGAATACATATTCCGGCTCTATGATGATAGGGCTTGCTGCGATACTAGATGTGGCCTTGCCTGGCGAGAGGGTCCTTGCCATTGCTTACGGCTCAGGGGCCGGCTCGGACGGATTCGATATCACCTTGACCGATGAGATAGCATCCTACCCAAAGGATAGGGCACCTCTTGTCAGCGAGATGATCTCAGGAGGTAAGGTGATCGATTATGCAATATATGTAAAGATGAGGGAGAAGATCAAAATGGAGGGAGAATGATGGGCAGGCTTGCAAGGGAGGTCGCTATAATAGGTATTGGACAGACCAAGTTCGGGGAGCACTGGGACCTATCCTTCAGGGAGCTCGGCATCCAGGCAGGTGCCAATGCAATACTGGACGCAGGGATAGACAGCAGCAAGATCGAGGGCCTCTACATAGGCAACATGTCGGCCGGCCTTTTCATGGACCAGGAGCATATAGCATCCATGATAGCGGAAGAAGTGGGCCTCACGAAAAAGAACATACCAGCCACCAGGGTGGAAGCGGCCGATGCGTCAGGAGCGCTAGCTCTAAGACAGGCTGTTTTCGATGTTGCATCCGGTTCGAGCGACATAGTTGTGGTAGGTGGAGCGGAAAAAATGCTGGATGTGGTATCGGATGTTGCTTCGGAATATATGAACGCTACCGGTGATAACACCTGGGAAGGTCTTTTCGGAGCTACGATACCGGGCCTATATGCGATGATGGCAAGGATGCATATGCATAGGTTCGGGACCACCAGAGAGCAATTGGCAATGGTATCTGTCAAAAATCATATGAACGGGTCCTTGAACCCCCTTGCCCATTTCCAGAACCGGATCACGGTACAGAACGTTCTAAGAGCGCCTCCAGTAGCCGATCCCCTCGGTCAATTGGACTGCGCTCCCGTTTCCGATGGGGCAGCTGCTCTTGTCCTTTGTGACCTCAGGACCGCAAAGGACCTTTGTCCGAATCCGATAAGGATATCCGGAACAGGTCAAGGTTCGGACACCCTTTCGCTCTCCAATAGGTCCGATCTCACAAGCTTAGGGGCCACAAAGAAGGCGGCCAAGGCCGCCTATGAAATGGCAGGTATAGGCCCCAGTGACATCAACACGGCAGAGGTCCATGATTCTTTTACCATAGGCGAGATCATCGCAATAGAGGACCTGGGGTTCTTCCCTAAAGGGCAAGGCGGTAAGGCCGTGGAAGAGGGGGCGACTGCTTTGGGCGGTCGGATACCCATCAATACCTCGGGTGGTCTCAAAGCAAGGGGGCATCCCCTTGGGGCTACGGGGATCGCACAGATCAATGAGCTCGTCCTCCAGCTCAGAGGCAAAGCGGGCGAAAGGCAGGTCAAGGGGGCAAATATAGGTCTTGCCCACAGCGTCGGCGGTACCGGCGGGACCGCACTCGTACACATACTGGAGGTGGTATGATGTCAGGGGCCAGGTATTGGAGGCATCAGGACCAGAGGTACAATATGGCAGGGAGCGAATG
>JBFYMY010000178.1:0-4346 GCA_041304645.1 Thermoplasmatales archaeon | reverse complement strand
GTCAGGGGTGACGTTCCGGAGACCCTCAAAGATAGGACCATCTTCGCCCTGGACATGGGGTCGCTCATAGCCGGGGCAAAGTTCAGGGGGGAGTTCGAAGAGCGTTTGAAAGCGGTCCTCCAGGAGATCAAGAACGCGAACGGCAGAATAATACTGTTCATAGATGAGCTCCATAGCATCGTTGGGACAGGCAAGGCCGAAGGCGCCATGGATGCAGGGAACATGCTCAAACCCATGCTCGCAAGGGGGGAGCTGCACTGCATAGGGGCGACCACCATAGACGAGTACCGCAAGTACATCGAGAAGGACGCAGCTCTCGAAAGGCGATTCCAGCCAGTGATGATAGAGCAGCCCAGTGTTGCAGATACCATTTCCATCCTCAGGGGGCTGAAGGAGAGGTTCGAGGTCCATCATGGAGTGAAGGTGATGGATACCGCTCTGGTGACCGCCTCGGTCCTGTCAGACCGATACATCACGGGGAGGTTCCTCCCTGACAAGGCGATAGACCTTCTCGATGAGGCCTGCGCCATGCTCCGAACGGAGATAGACTCAAGACCGGAGGAGCTCGACCATCTCGTTCGCAAGGTCATGAGGCTTGAGATAGAGGAGGCGGCCTTGAAGAAGGAGAAGGACAAGGGCTCAAAGGCCAGGCTCAGGACCCTCAGGAAGGAGCTTGCTGATATCAAGGCCGGTGCCGATGAGCTTAACGCCAGATGGGAGAACGAGAAGCGCCTCATCTCGCAGGTAAGCTCCCTCAGAAAAGCCCTGGAGAGCCTGAGGAAAGAGCTGGAGGAGGCCGAGCTGAACTACGACCTCAATAAGGCCGCCGAGCTTAAGCACGGAAAGCTCCCTGAGCTTGAAAGACAGTTGAAAGATAAAGAGCTCGAGCTCAAGAACAGGGAGGGCTCAACATCCATGCTCAGAGAGGTCGTAACCCCCGACGAGATCTCGGAGATAGTATCAAAATGGACCGGCATCCCGGTATCAAAGCTCCTCGAGGGGGAGAAGGAAAGGGTCCTGAACCTCTCAAATTCCCTCTCCAAACGGGTCGTAGGCCAGGATAGGGCCATAGCAGCGGTATCCGATGCGATGGTCAGGGCAAGGTCTGGGATGAAGGACCCAAGGAGGCCCATAGGCTCGTTCCTGTTCCTTGGCCCCACGGGGGTCGGCAAGACAGAGCTCGCCAAGGCCCTTACCGAGGACCTATTCGACACCGAGAAGAACCTCATACGGCTTGACATGAGCGAGTACATGGACAAGTTCTCCACGACCAGGATGATAGGGGCCCCTCCGGGCTACGTCGGGTACGAGGAGGGCGGCCAGTTGACCGAGGCCGTACGGAGAAGGCCTTATTCCGTAGTGCTCTTCGACGAGGTCGAAAAAGCGCATCCAGAGGTATTCAACATCCTGCTCCAGATCATGGACGACGGGAGGGTGACGGACAGCCACGGCAGGACGGTCGACCTCAAGAACACCGTTCTTATCCTGACCTCGAACATAGGCTCTGACCTGATATCAGAGGGGATAGACATGGATGGGAACTTCATAGAGGGAGTTGAGGAGAACATCCTCAGTTCGGTCAAGGGCCATTTCAGGCCGGAGTTCCTGAACAGGCTTGACGATATTGTCCTGTTCAAACCCCTGGGGATGAGGGAGATAGAGAAGATAACGGACCTGCAGATAGAGGATATGAACAGGAGGCTTGCTGAAAGGAGGATCAAACTGGTCCTTACCGATGATGCCAGGAGGTACCTCTCGGAAAAAGGGTTCGACCCCAATTTCGGAGCAAGGCCACTAAAGAGGGTCATCCAGAAAGAGCTGGAGACCTCCCTTGGAAGACTGATGCTGTCCGGAGATATCACCGAAGGCTCGGAGGTCAGGGTGGACTTCAACGGTTCGGACCTGGAATTCAAGCCAACCTATCTGAAGGATGATGAGGCCGTAGAGGAAGAGCTGACAGGTGGATGACGGCCTTCTATCCGGTGCTTTCAGCTTTGCGGAAGGTCCGACCCCCTAAGCCCTTGAGATATACCATCAACCAACCATAACCTATGGCCGCACCGGTAAGATTCCCCAGAGTGATCCCGAACCATATCCCGGGCAGGCCCAGTCCCAGGTTCACGCTCAATAGATAACTGAAACCAGCCGAGAGCAGAACGGTCCGAAGGAGGGTGACCACAAGGGAGTTGAACCCCTTGCCAATGGCCTGGAAGACGGCCGAGGAGAGCATACCGAAGGCCGCGGAGAAATGCATGAGGGAGGTTATCCTGAAGAAAACGACCAGGTCATCCGCCAGATGGGCCGACCCTTCGGCCCAGGTGAACATGAGCGACAGCGGTTCGGCGAAGAAGAAGGCTATCAAGGAGAACACCATCTCAATGACCAGTGCCATCTTGATGCCGACCTCCAGGGACCTCTTCAGCTTGCCGTAGGCCTTTGCCCCGTATGCTGCAGCAGCTATGGACGTCAATGCCGCCGCTATCCCCATCACAGGGATTATCGCGAACGATGTGACCCTCCATCCCGAGGAGAACACGGCCACCCCGTCCGTACCTCCTACCTTGACCACCAGGACTATCATTATCATCATGTTCATGGAGATGGACATCTGCTGCAGGGAAGCTGGGAGACCGACCCTCATTATGTCCTTGACCACTTTGAGCGATGGAACGAACTCCTTAGGATGCATTTTGATGAACGTATCCTTCCTCAAGAAGAGCCAATATACGAGGAGAAGGGAGGATAAAAGCATGGAGATGAGGGATGCCCATGCCGCTCCGGCTACCCCCATCCTGAAAGGCGGTAAGTAGATGAGGACTGGGTCCAGCACGACGTTAAGGAGCGAGCCCGCTATCATGGCGACCATTGCCCGCTTCGTATCGCCCTCGGCCCTGAGGACCGATTGACCTATGACCGGGAAGAATAGCAGGAACGTCCCCACGAACATCACCCTGCCGTACGAGACCGCTTCGGGGAGGGCATCCCCGGCACCCATCAGTTCGAACAAACATGGGGACAAGATGGCTGCCGGTACGGTTATCATGACCGAGAGCAGGACCATGATGATGAGCATGTGCATCGCGACATTGTCAGCGCCCGCCTCGTCCCGGCCTCCTATCCTCCTTGAAATGGCGGCCGCACCACCTATCCCCACACCGGCCGCCAGGGCCATTATCATGAAGGACATGGGGAAGAAGAAACCGACCCCCGACAAGGCATCCGCACCCAGCCCCGAGACCCAGACGGCATCGGCCAGATTGTACAGCGTCTGGACGCCCATGGCGATTATCAACGGCACGGACATCCTTATGACCGCCCTCTTAGGGTCTCCCAGAAGTGTCCTGACACCCTCTGTCCTCGATCTCAGGCCTGCATCCGGCCCTGCCCTGCCCGTCGGTCCATCGACCAATGTGCTGCCCCTTTCCATTTTGGTCCAACATCTCTGTTTATTAATCCGTTTCGGCCGATATGACCGAGGATGACATGGTCAGACATAGGATGGGTGTGCCCGTACTACCCAAAGTTATTATTTCCGTTCGGTCATTAGCATAGGCTTTCCTTCCCGTTCGCTGGAGCGTGTTCGTTCATGGGGGCTGTGGGCAAAGAGGAGAACATCGAGGAGATTCTTGCACCCGTCAACGATGTTTTCTCCGTGGTGACCGACACGACCCTCGCACAGAGCTGGGGACTTACCGCGAAGGGTGCGCTCATCTTTCCCAACGAAGGCATCATGCGATTGGGCCAGGTCGTGGACGTGAGGCCAAAGGGTCTCAAGGAACAGATAAAGGTCAAGGTCAAGCTGATCCACCAGGGCTCGTTCGTGGAGATGGAGGTCGTTGAGGGTCCCATGTTCGGCATACTTAAGTTCTCGGTCGATACCCGGCCGTACGGGACGCTCCTAACGTCCGTCCTTGATTACAGGATAGAGGCCATAGGGTTCAACCTGAAATGGAAACTGTCCGAGAGGAAGCATTTCAGGGAGATGATGGCCGCCGTACTGGCCAACATCAAGGTCATGACGGAATCCAAGCCTAAATAGGTCAGAACCTTCTCTGGCCAATATCCTATCAAAGGTCCTATCTTCCCATCTCTTCCTTCAGAAGGCCTTCGAACTCGCTCTTTATACGGCCCAAAGAGCCATCCGACCTTGCCTCCACAGTGAGTCTGATGACCGGGGAGGTATTGGAACAGCGGATGAGGGCCCACCCATCCTCCAGATCGACCCTGACACCGTCCTGGGTGTTGACCCGTTCATAGCTGCCCTTGAACCTTTCTGCGAGCCTTGCGACAACGGCGAACTTCAGACCGTCCGGACAGTCCACTGCCACGGATGCCGAGGGATGCTC
>JBFYMY010000177.1:0-2807 GCA_041304645.1 Thermoplasmatales archaeon | reverse complement strand
CCTACAGAACCTGGCAGGACCACCGAACCGGTCAGTTCGACTATGCACACCACCGATTCCTTCGCCGCCGTGACCTTGACCCTGTCGAGCGAACGGAGCCCCAGTGCCTCGGCGTCCTTATGATTGAGTATTATCGTGTACTCACCGGTCTCAAGGTCTATCAGCATGACCTTGAAAGCGGTCGGTGTCCCTGCCATCTCCTCTCCCGTTTCGACCTTGACCATATCATATCACCGTTCCGTGCTCCCTTCAGATCCCCCGAGCCAGTGACCAGGGTCCGATCCGGACCTCGAGCCCTTGGACATCAGGGCGACCATGCCCTCGATCACGCTTGAGGCATCACGGGGCGAGATGATGCCCTTTTCTGTAACAATATGGGTAATATGTTCCGGCGGTGTTACATCGAACACAGGGTTCCGAAAGGAGACCCCCGGAAGGTCCGAAGGCCTCAATGGGTCAGCGACCTCCTCGGGCCCCCTGTCCTCTATGTCCACATCGGACCCTTTCTTGGCCCACATGGAGAACTTGTAGGTCTCAGCACAGACGATGACAGGGACACCCGCATCCTTGGCCGAAAGGGCCACCATGGAGGTCCCTATCTTGTTCACGAGGGAACCGTCGGCCGTAATGGTATCAGCACCGACGACCACGGCCCCCACCTCTCCCATGAGCTTGTTCGAGGCCGAGTCAACTATAAGGGTAACGGGTATTCCCTTCGAAGCAAGGCGCCTGACCGTGAGGTGCCCCTGTCTCCACGGCCGCGACTCGGTAGCTATCACCCCTTTTACCCGCCCGTCGGTATGGGCAGCCTCTATCAAGGAGAGGGCCGCATCCGAATTGCAGTGCGTCATCAATCTGGAACCCTCGTTTATCAGCGGCTTCCCGTTCCGGGCGATCCTTTCGACCGCGGATAGAGAGTCCGATACGAACCTGGACGAGAGCTCTATGACACTCGCCCTCAGCGAGCTCAGGTCCGGGGCAAGTTCCGCACCGGAGAGGGTAAGAAGTATCCCGTTCCGCAGGGAGACGGCTGTCGGACGCGTACCTATTAATGTACGGGCGCCGGAACGCAGGGCCTCGATAAGACCCTCCCTCGAGCCCCCATGATAATCACGGGCCAGGGCTGACAGCGATTCCGATGCGGCCCTTGCTATCCTGCCGGCCCCCCTTATCCTCATAGAACGGATATCCTCGGCCACCTGTTCGAGCGCGGCAGGCTCCCCCGTCCTTGCCGTACCGTTTCCCGATGGGTCCACGATATCACCTCACCGGACCGGGAACATGGGCCCGTAGGCCGGGACCACGATGTCGCAGTAGGACAGAAGACCGACCAGGTCCATCATACGGTCAGGCCGGTCAGGCCTTCTAAGACCGTTCTCCCTTATTTCCCTCAGAGCCCCTTCGACCTCAGCGGACGCGGCCGACCTGACCGCCGCACCCGCGATGCCTACGATCTTGCCAGCGAGATGTCTCGTGGAGGGTGCCAGGAGCTCCAGCGGTTTGGGAAAATGCACGAAGAGCGCCAGTCCCTCGCCCAGTGATGGGTCCATGCGCCCCAGCATCAGGTACTTGTCTATCCAATGGACCTTCGTCGATATCTCGACCCTCCTCCCTGACTTGAAGGAGGCCTTGAGCAGCTCGCCCTCTCTCAGATGCTGGAGGGCATGAGGGAAGAGATCATCGTTACCGCTGAAGACCGGGTCAATCCTTGTGGAGACGAGCACGTTCACCCTTTCCGTGCGTATCCCTCTATCAAGTAGGGCCCTCTTGATGGTCTCTCTAGCTGAGGCCGAACCGGAATCGACCACTACCACGGATGTGTGGGTCCGCACGAGCGTTACGGAGGATGAGGCGGCATCGCCATTCCCTTGCCTTCCCTCCAGGAGCGGAACGAGCTCGAGCCTCCTTATTCCGAAATACCTGCTCTGGACATCCTCGAGCGGGTCCGGCTCGACCGGGTCTTCCGGAGCGCAAAGGTCAGTGTTCATCGGTGGCCTAATCCCTTCTCCGGTTATATGGTCTTTTGGCCGCTCATGTCCCGTCCCCACTCTTTCCGCTGTCAACGCCCTCCCTGACCTTGACTGCGATGCCCGAGGGGGACTCCATCATCATCCTGTACTGGGCGTTGGCCTTACCGACGGCGAGCAACCTGTCCGAACCGTCAACGACCATGACCTCGTCCCCGGGCCTGATGGCGGGGTCCGCGTCCTTCACGAATCGGTTGAAGACATTGCGGCCCTGGGCATTGTAGGCCCCGGTCTCGCTGTCGACCACTACCCTCCACCGAGGGGGTGAGCTTCCCTCCAGGAGCTTCCTTGCACCGGATATCTTGAGGTTCACGAGGCCGTCCTCGGCCCTGATGGAAAGCACATGGGTGGGGCCGTCATCGCTCCCTACCAGTAGGACGTTCCTGACCCTGCATTTCGTCCTTGACCTTACGAAGCGGAGCTTGGAAGAGAGCCCTTGGACGGTGGTGAAGGGACCGAACATGAGCTCGTCGGCGTACATCCCTCCATAACTGCCGAACTGAAGCCTGAGCATGCTGGATACGGAGAGGGAGTCCATCACGTCCGGGTCCTGACCTTTGGACCCATTTCCAATGCTGCCCTTTCCGGACCACGGGACGGACTCTCGGTGCGGACCCCCAAGGCCAGCTGCGGCCTTCTCCGCAAGGGCGTTGAGCCCATCGTCCAGGGAGCCGGGCGGAGGGAAGAGCGCCTGGGTCATGGGGTACATCGATAGCACATCGTAAGGCAGCGCGCCCAGCGGGGAGATGACGACCGGCCAGAACTCGGGTGGGACCGACC
>JBFYMY010000176.1:0-9227 GCA_041304645.1 Thermoplasmatales archaeon | reverse complement strand
GCAGATGAGATCATCAAGCTCATAGGGGCGAAGAAGGGACTGAAAGGGCTCCCGAGCGCTCCGGAGAGGCCCCTTGTGTACAGGAGGGAAAGGGACCGGCCGAGGCCGGACCTCGATTCCTTCAGCGGGGACCCGCCCGGTATGGTGGTCTCCGTCGGCAGGGTAAGGGTCGATGACGGCATGCTCCGGGCGTTCTCGCTCGTCAACAACACCATACGGGGGGGCGCTGGTAATGCCGTGCTCATCGCCGAGCAATGCAAGAGGGAGGGATACCTGTAGTCCAGCAGATGGACCTTCAGGTCCTGAAGTTCGGCGGGTCCTGCCTTTCCGATGCGGAAGGTTTCAGAAAGGTATCGAAGGCGGTCCGGGCCACATCGGGGAACAAAGTGGTGGTCCTGTCCGCGGTCAAGGGTGCCACCGACCTCCTGATGTCATATCTGGAGGACCGGTCCAGGCCGAAGCTCGCGCTCTTCCGCGAGATGCATCTGAACCTGGCCTGGGAGCTGATCCTGGACGGTCTGGACATAGAGAGGTTCTCCGAGGTACTCGATTCCGAACTGAACATGGTGAAGGGCCTGATAGGAGGGGAGGACGAGGCCGTTCCGATCTGGGTACATGATCGAATAATCACCTCAGGTGAGAGGCTTGCGGTCAGGATGTTGGGACTGTACCTCGAATGCAGGGGAACAACTTCGGTCCCGCTGACGTCCGAAGAGGCGGGAATAGCGGCCACGGGAGAGCACGGGAACGCTGAGAACGATCCCGAAGCGACAAGAGGCCATCTCCGGGACACCGTCTTCCCTCTTCTCATCGACGGCAAGGTTCCCATCATAACCGGTTTCTACGGGGTGCTCCCCGACGGGAGGGCAGCGACCTTTGGCAGGAACGGCTCGGACTATTCCGCCTCCGTGGTAGCCAGCATCCTCCAGGCGAGGGAACTGGTGCTCTACAAGGATGTCATGGGCTTCATGTCCGCGGACCCTGCGATAGTGCCCGATGCGCGGATACTTGGGACGGTCACCTTCGAGGAGGCCTCCGAGCTCTCAAGGTTCGGGGCCAAGGTCATGCATCCGGCCACCTTCGGACCGCTCATAGGGACCGATATCACGATCCGGATCTGTGACCTCAGTGACCCCATATCCCCTGGCACCAGGATGGTCGGGGCAAGGGAAGGGGTAGGCGGGGAGATAGGTGTGGCGTTCCGCACTGACCTGTCCTGCATAAGGCTCGACGCCAGCGGGAGGCGGAGGGCGTCCGACATCCTATGCGAGGCAAACAGGACGCTTGCGATCAAGGGCGTCGAGGTCCTATCCGTCGTCATGTCACAGACCTCGGTTGGCATCATGGTGCCGTCAAAGGACCGGCTCAAGGCCGTCGATTCCCTGGAGGAGGCGAACATCGGCGGCAGGGGCAGGGTCAGGTCAGAGGACGGGCTTGCCCTGATAGGCCTTGTGGGGGAGAGGCTCGAGGGGGACCCGGCCTTGATAGGGAAATGCTACCTTGCCCTTTCCGAAGCAGGTATCAGGACCAGGTTGTCCGGCTCCGGAGGGACCAGGACCGCATATTATATCATTGTCGACGGGAAGGATGCCCATGGGGCCGTCAGGACCCTGCATGGGAGATGCGCCTGAGCCGGGACCGGGGTCCTTTGGTCTTCGAAATTCGTAAGAATATTTCGATGCTCGACAGACTTAAATATCCTGCCCGCATGAACGCTTTCCATGGCCGAGGAGCTAGATGACCTCGATTGGACCATCCTTAAGATGCTCAAGGAGGATTCCAGGCGGACCAATGTCGCCATCGCCGGTGAGCTCAAGGTGTCCGAGGGCATGGTCAGGCAGAGGATAGCAAGGCTCAGGTCCGACGGCATGGTGAAGAGGTTCACCATAGAGACCGCCTCCCGCGGGCTCAAAGCAATAGTCGAGGTCAACATAGACGTGAACGTCCTCACCGGCAAGATCGCGAAGAGGATCAAGGCCCTGAAGGGGGTGGAGAGGGTCTACGAGATATCCGGTGATACCGACATCATGGTGATAGTGGACGTCGCAAATACCATCGAGCTAAATACGACGATAGAGGCCATACGGGCCCTGGGGAACGTCAGGTCGACCAAGACACGGCTCATATTGGGGGAGCAGTAGGCAAGGGACGCTCATAATGGTAGAGATACTCGATTCGACCCTGAGAGAGGGGGAGCAGACCCCTGGTGTTACCTTTTCCGTCGATGAGAAATTGAGGATAGCTTCCATGCTGGACGATTTCGGTGTGGATCTCATCGAAGCGGGTCACCCTGCTGTCTCCCCGGACATAAGGAGGGCATTGAAGGCCATCGCCGGTCAGGGGTTCAGGGCCAAGGTATTGGCCCACAGCAGGGCCCTTAGATCGGACATCGATATGGCCCTTGACTGCGACGTGGAATGGATAGGGCTCTTCATAAGCGTCCTTGACGGCAGATTGAAGGAGCATTTCAGGAAGGACCTCCGCCAGGTCTGTGATATCGTCCACGATGCGGTATCCTATGCCAAGGCACACGGACTGAAAGTGAGGTACACCCCGGAGGATACGCTCCGTTCGAACTTCGAAAGCGTGGTGGCTGTTTCCAAAGCGGCACTCGATGCAGGTGCCGACAGGATAAGCGTAGCCGATACGGTCGGAGCTGCCCTTCCCTCGAAGATAGGTCCGTTCGTCAAGGACCTAAAGGCCAGGACCGGCGCTGAGATCAACGTTCACTGCCACAACGACCTGGGATTGGCCCTGGCGAACTCCCTGGCCGCCATGGAGAACGGGGCGGTCTGCATCGATTCTTGCGTCAACGGCCTCGGTGAGAGGGCCGGGATAACCGACCTTGCGGAGCTATCCGTCGCCTTGAAGGTACATTACGGTATCGATAACGGATGGAAGCTAGAGATGCTCCCGGAGCTGTCGGAGGAGGTGGAGAGGTGCTCCGGGATGAAGGTCGCTTCAAACGCTCCCATAGTAGGCTCGAACGCCTTCTCCCACAACGCGGGGCTGCACGTCTCCGCCGCTCTCAAGAGGCCCTCCTTCTACGAGGTCATACCCGCAGAGACGGTGGGTAGGAAGAGGAGGTTCGAACTGGACAAGTTCACCGGAAGGGACCTGGTGGATTCCATACTGGAACAGCACACCATCTCCCTTGACGACCCCCAGAAGGACCATCTGATGGATATGATAAAATCAAGGGAGAAGGGGTCCTTCAGCCTTGACGAGGTCCTGTGCACGGCCAGGGGGCTTGGATCGGTAGAGGCCGCCATGGACCGGTCCCAACGTTTTATCTGAGCTCGAACCATCATCTTCACCTTCTATATTCTAACATTCATTGCTCACTGATAGAACATAGATGAGAAATATGTTCAGACAGGATTTGCAGATGAAGTACATATGCGTTACATGCAATGTTGAACAAGCCCTTAATATGGTCGGACCCTACCTTTATTTCACAAGACCAATGATGCGCGATACGAACCTTCGTTGGTCCGGGAATTCGAACGAGGTGGAAAAAATGACAGACGACGAAACGATCAAGAAGCAGATCGTGGACTACGCGTTCTATGATGACGAGATAGATGCATCGGACGTCCATGTTACCGTCCATGAAGGGAACGTGACATTGAAAGGTAAAGTACCGACCTACAGTACCTATAGGAAATTGTACAATTACGCGAACAGCTTGAGCACGACCGGGACGGTCAAGGCCAGCATGACGGTCGATTATGCTGGGACGAAACCGACAGATGAGGAGATCACGGGTTTCATAAAGAACGCCTTCAAATGGGATGCTCATCTCAAGACCTCGGATATCAAGGTACAGAGCAAGGACGGGACGGTGACCCTCTCCGGGCCAGTCGATACCTACTGGAAGAAGCACTGGGCAGAGGAGCGGGCTTCGACCATCCTAGGAGTGACGAACATCAATAACGAACTGGGCATAGTACATACCGATGATGTGACCGATGAGGTCATATCGAAGAACATAATCGCCAGGCTCAAGGCCAATATCTATGTCCAGGTGAAGAACGTGAACGTGAACGTCGAGAAGGGCGATGTGCACCTGACCGGAGAGGTCCGTTCCTGGGGCGAGCGCTATGAGGCCTATAAGTGCGCCCTATATACCTACGGCGTCAAGGATATCAAGAACTCCCTCACGGTGAAAGTTTGAACTGGGACACCTGGAGAGGCATACCGTTGCTATTAGGGAAGCGGGCTGTAATGGCCCGCTTCCGTACACATCATTCCATCATCGCTTTGGTCAGGGTCGAAGTATCGTCCACATATGGAGCGGCCCCTTTTGGAACGATAGGCCCATAGTGTTTCAGGGGTCTTCATCCGGTCATGCGACGCTTTTTCGATCCTTTGTGACCTTATAGGACCATGATAAGAGGTATCCCCGATCGAATTCGTATCTCCCGATGCCCGGGACAGAACTCCCCATCGAATTCCGCAGGATCGTCGATGCTTTATTTCGAATCTCGTAAATTATTTTCGAACTAAGTAAATATCATATACCATAAGCCTATACATCCTTCCGGTCGAAAATGATATGACCACGGAGACCGGAAAATGACGCAGGACTGCCCCGTATGCGGCGCTGACATAACGAACAACGGACTGATGATGAACGAACTCGTTCCCTGCCCGGAATGCGGCAGCGACCTCGAGGTAATAGAGCTCACCCCCCTCAAGCTCGACAAGGCCCCCGAAGAGAAAGAGGATTGGGGGGAGTAGGTCCCTTTGGAACTTGCGCTCGCCTACAGCGTCATAAGACTAGATGAGAAGATGCTCATAGAGGCCGCTGGAAGGCTCGATCTCAAGCTTACACTGGTGAGGATGGAGGATGTATCCGCCCAGGCCGGTGAGCGGCCCGTAGGGGCCGATGCGGTCCTTGACCGTGGCATCAGCCAGTTCAGGTCCTTCTACTTCCTAAAGCTCGCAGAGGATGCGGGCATCTTCACTATGAACCCCTCCGAGGTCGTACGTGTGTGCGGGGACAAGTTCCTGACCACCTCCGCTTTGATAAGGAACAACATCCCCACCCCAAGGACCTCCATGGCCCTATCCCCCCCATCGGCCCTGGAGGAGATCGAGAGGCTCGGCTACCCCTGCGTCATAAAACCCGTCGTCGGTTCCTGGGGCAGACTGCTCGCAAAGGTCAACGACAGGGAAGCTGCCGAGGCCATACTCGAGCATAAGGACGTCCTCGGAGGGTACCCCCATTCCGCCATCTACATACAGGAATATGTGGACAAACCCGGAAGGGACATCAGGGCGTTCGTGGTCGGAAATGAGACGATATGCGCCATATACAGGACCTCCGAGCACTGGATAACGAACACCGCAAGGGGCGGAAAGGCTACGGTATGCCCTGTGACGCTAGAGCTGAACGAGCTCTGCCTGAGGACGGCCAGGGCCGTCGGCGGCGACCTTGTCGCAATAGACCTGTTCGAGACCGAAAAAGGTCTCAGCGTCAACGAGGTCAACCACACCATGGAGTTCAAGAACAGCGTCCAGCCCACCGGTGTGGACATCCCAGGCAGGATCATTTCCCATTTCGTCGAGAAGGCAAGGTGCTGACATTGACATCCGTTTCCATCATAGGGGGTTCGGGCTACGTCGGCGGTGAACTGGCAAGATTGGTGCTGACCAGGGAGGACCTGGAGCTCGTCCAGGTCACATCGGAGAGCGCTCTGGGAGAGCATCTGCATACTGCCCACCCGAACCTGAGGGGGAGGACGGACTTGAGGTTCACATCCCCGTCGGAGCTGAGGGATGTTGACTACCTCTTCAGCGCGCTGCCCCACGGCTCATCCAATTCAAGGATGAGGGAGCTTCTGACCCATGCGAAGCATGTGATAGATACCTCGGCTGACTTCCGGCTCACGGACCCTGCGGTCTACAAGAGATGGTACGGCAGGGACCATTCCTCACCGGAGCTCCTGGGGACCTTCCCTTACGGACTGCCGGAGCTGCATCGGGAGGATATGAAGGTGAAGGGGCGGGCGGCAGCTCCCGGTTGCGTCGCAACCTCCATCATCCTTGGGCTCTTCCCTTTCAGGAACATCGCTGGGAGGGTGATAGCGGATTCGAAGATAGGCTCGTCCGCTGCGGGAAAGACGCCGTCGGACTCCTCCCACCATCCGGAAAGGAGCCATGTCATAAGACCCTATGCTCCGGTGGACCACAGGCACAGGGCGGAGGTCCTGCAGGAGACGGGGGTCGATGTGATGATGACCGTCCATGCGGTGGAGATGGTAAGGGGGATCTCGACGACACTGCACATAGAATTGAAGGAACCAATTGCTGAGAAGGATGTCTGGGGGCTCCTCAGGGGCACCTACGGGAAGGAGCCGTTCATCAGGGTCGTCAGGTCCAGCAAAGGGACCTTCAGGTACCCGGAGCCCAAGCTCATCATGGGGAGCAACTACTGCGACATAGGGTTCGAGCTCGATCCGAACGGAAATAGGCTCGTCGTCTTCTCCGCCATAGACAATCTGATGAAAGGCGCTGCAGGGAGCGCTGTGCAGTGCATGAACGTGATAATGGACTGTGATGAGAGGAAAGGTCTGGAGTTCGCAGGGCTCCATCCCATCTGAGGTGCCTGATATGATAGTGGTGAAGATAGGAGGCGCTGTCGGCACCCAGCTTGACAACCTTGTATCGGACATAAGCGGCAGGAAGGATGTCCTGATCGTCCACGGAGGTTCGGATGAGATGAACAAGCTCTCCGAACAGCTCGGGAGACCCCCCAGGTTCATCACATCGCCTTCGGGTCATGAGAGCAGGGTCACTGACGGACCGACGCTTGACCTCCTCAGGATGACCTATTCGGGCCTTGTGAACAAAAGGTTCGTGGAGATGCTGAGGAAGGGGGGCGTGAACGCCATAGGGCTCTCCGGCATCGACGGAGGACTGCTGCAGGGGAAGAGGAAGGGCTCTGTCAGGTATCTGGAGGAAGGCAGGGTTAAAGTGCTCCATGACGACAACACCGGGACCGTAGAGAGAGTGAACACGGACCTTCTTGAACTGCTCCTTTCCAAAGGCTACGTTCCGGTCCTCACCATACCCATAGAAGCTGAGGACCATGGTTCCCTCAACGCTGATGCTGACAGGGTCGCCGCGGCCGTTGCAGGAGCGGTGAAGGCCGAGGCCCTGGTGCTCCTCACCAACAAGCCTGGTCTATTGAAGGACCCGGAGGACCCGACCTCTCTTGTCAGGAAGGTTCCCAGGAGCGAGCTGGATGCGGCCATGGAGCTTGCCAGGGGCAGGATGAAGAAGAAGGTCCTGGCAGCCAGGGAGGCACTGGAACAAGGTGTCCCGAAGGTAGTGATATCCAGCGCCAATTCGGATAGGCCCCTAACAAGGGCGATGTCGGGGGAGGGTACTGTCCTATGCTGAGCGAGAGCGAGCTCGAATCGGGGGCCATCACCAAGAGGGGCATAGAGATCGTCAGAGGTGATGGATGCCATGTCTGGGATGTCAAAGGGAAGAAGTACCTCGATATGGGAGCAAGCTACGGGGTCTTGAACGTCGGGCACAGGAACAGGATGGTCCTTGATGCCATCAAGGCCCAATCAGAGGAGCTCATCTACGTATCTTCAAGCTATGACAATCCTGCAAGGAGGGAGCTCATGGAGAGGCTCCTCTCCGTCTCCCCAGAGGGGATGTCGCGGGTATTCCTTTGCAATTCCGGTACGGAATCCATGGAAGCGGCCATCAAGTTCGCTTTCAAGCTGACAGGGAGGAAGAAGCTGGTGGCCGCAAAGAGAGCGTTCCACGGCAGGACCCTTGGTTCGCTCTCGCTGACGTTCGCTCCCACCCATAGGGAGGGGATGGACGGACTTCTGCTCCCGGTGGAATTCGTTCCTTACGGCGTCATAGATGAGATGAACAGAGCTGTGACAGAGGAGACCGCCGCAGTGGTCCTGGAGCCCATCCAGGGGGAGGGGGGTGTGCATGTCCCTCCCGAAGGTTATCTCAAAGCGGTGAGGGAGCTCTGTGATGAGAAGGGGGCGTTTCTCATCATTGATGAGGTCCAGACCGGGCTTTGCAGGACTGGTAGGTTCTTCGCCATACAGCATTCCTCGGTCGCTCCCGATATCATGTGCGTGGGAAAATCGTTGGGAGGGGGGCTGCCCATAGCGGCGGCTGTGCTTAGCAGGAGGATGGGGGAGGTGCCCAAGGGCCTCCACGGTTCGACGTTCGGCGGGAACCCCCTTGCCTGCGCTGCAGCGAACGCTTCCCTTAAGTTCATGGTCCAAGAGAGGCTGGATGAGAGGGCCGCATCCCTGGGAAGGCATCTCATGGACGGTCTGAGGGACCTCAGCAGCCCTCAGATAAGAGAGGTCCGGGGTAGGGGACTTATGGTGGGTCTTGAGCTCCGGTCAAGAGCAGGACCTTTCCTCTCGGCCCTTCTCGATAAAGGGATAGCGGCCATTCCGACAGGGGCATCCGTCATCAGGTTCCTGCCTCCCCTTGTCATAGGGAAGGATGACATAGATACTGCCGTCTCGACGGTCAAGGAGGTCCTGGATGGACCGGTCGGTTGAACTGCTGAGGGAGCTGGTTTCGATACCATCCCCGACCGGTTCCACCGAAAGAGCTGTCGAGCACCTCCGGTCCTGGTGCGTTGAGAACGGAATGGATGCAGCGGTGGACAGAGGAGCGCTTGTGATCAACCCACAGGCAAGGGACCTCCTGCTCCTGGGCCACATCGATACGGTCCCGGGGGAGGTCCCGGTGAAGGTCGAGGATGGGGTATTGTGGGGGAGGGGGAGCGTGGATGCGAAAGGCCCCCTCTGTGCCGCTGTCTCAGCCTTGAGTGAGCTTCCTGACCTTTGGGACAGGGTGATGCTTGTAGCTGTCCCCGACGAGGAGGGGGGTTCTGAGACAGCAAAGAGGTTGAGGGACGAGCTCCCCGAGATGCCCTGCATCATCCTTGAGCCCGGGGGATGGGATGGGATAACGATCTCGTACCGGGGGAGGGTCCTATTCGATATCGAGGTCAATGCTCCCAGGGCCCATTCCGGGAGCAATGAGCCCTTTGCTCCCGAGGTCGCTATAGACCTTTTCAATAAACTGAGCGAGAGCTGGAGACCAAGGGTCATCAAGATGGAAGGTGACCAGCTCAGGGCTGTGATGAGGCTCGATATCAGGTATCCGGAGGATGAGGTACTTGTCCTCCACGAGATCCCCGGCGTAACCTACCATTCAGT
>JBFYMY010000175.1:0-9753 GCA_041304645.1 Thermoplasmatales archaeon | reverse complement strand
AGCTCGGTTTCATCGGTGAGATATTCGGCATCCACCCCCTGACCATGGAGGACATACTGCATACGGACCAGAGGCCAAAGGTCGAGTTCTTCGATGATTACATCTTCGTTGTCATGAAGATGATATATCGCGCCAAGAAGAGGAGCGATATCATATCCGAGCAGGTCAGCTTCATCATAGGTACAAACTTCGTCATCTCGTTCCAGGAGAACCCTGATGAAGATGTCTTCGAAGGGATACGAGAAAGGATACGGAACAATAAGGGTCGGATACGGAAGTTGGGCTCGGACTATCTCGCCTATGCGCTGATGGATGCCATATTGGACAATTACTTCATTGTACTGGAGAGGGAGGGGGATAAGATAGAGGAGATCGAAGAGGAGCTCATAAGTGATCCCATGCCCAGAACAGTGAAGAAGGTCTATAACGTAAAAAGAGAGCTCATCTACCTGCGGAAGGTCACATGGCCCCTAAGGGAGCTCATATCCATGCTCCAGAAGGAGGATACCAAGCTCATCCGCAAGGATACCAGGATCTATCTCAGGGACCTCTACGATCACATAATCCAGCTATTGGACACAATAGAGACATATCGTGAGATGACGACAAGCATGCTGGAGCTGTACATCTCCAACATGAGCCACAAGATGAACGAGATCATGAAGGTGCTTACCATCATAGCCACTATATTCATGCCGTTGACGTTCGTCGCAGGCATCTACGGTATGAACTTCAAGCATATGCCGGAGCTCGAATGGTACTTCGGCTATCCACTGGCGCTCTTACTAATGGGGTGCATCTCCTTCGGGATGCTAATTTTTTTCAGGAGGAAGAAGTGGATCTGAAAGAGGGTTTTTTGGAAATACTATAAAATAGCACCCTGTCTCTCATTGGGTCGATACCAATGAAAGCAGCGGCTATAATAGGGCTCGTGGTGTTCGCCATCGTGAGCGTGGTCGTCCTCATCTGCGCCTCCTGGACCATCTCCGCCTATAACGGTCTGGTTCAGAAGGACGAGGACATAGACGGGAAATGGGCACAGGTGGAGAACCAGTACCAGAGGAAGTTCGACCTGATAGTCCAATTGGTCAACCTTACGGACGTCTACCTCGATTACGAGAGCGGTACGCTGACGGCGATTACTGACCTGCGGACAAGATGGATGGATGCAGAGCCTACGGGTGAATATGAGAACGCCTCGGAGCAGTTCAATGCCCTGGCCTCAAGCATCATCGTCCAGGTGGAGAACTACCCGGACCTCAAAGGGAACCAGGTGGTCCAGGGTCTGATGGTGGAGATAGCAGGGACCGAGAACAGGATAACGACCGAAAGGATGAGGTATAATGATGCGGTCAGGTCCTACAACACCAAGATCAAGCAGTTCCCAACGGTCATCATAGCCGGCATGTTCGGTTTCGAAGAGAGGGAATACTTCGGTTCGACAGCCTCACCGAACCAGCCCTGAACAGGGAGTGTGCAATATGAGATGGGCACTCCCGATGGCTGCGGTCCTCCTGTTGCTCATGGACCCGGCCGGGGCAGCATATCCAAAGCTCGAATATTACATAACGGACCAGATGGACGTTCTCCTCCTTGAGGAGATATTCGATATCGAATCCATCTGTCTTGAGGTGGAGGAGGGGACCGGGGCACAGATGGCGGTCCTCATAGTGAACAGTACCTATCCGGACGATATCTTCACCTACACGCTCAAGACCTTCGAGGAGACAGAGCTCGGGCAGATGGGAAAGGACGACGGTCTGCTCCTGGTCATATCCGTATCGACAAAGGAATGGAGGGTAGAGGTGGGGTACGGACTGGAAGGGGTCCTCCCCGACATCCTTGTCAACAGCATGGCCCAGGAGAACCTGGTCCCATTCCTGAACGAGAGCGATTACTATTCCGGTATCTACTACATCATGGAGGCGTTCGGAGCGGTGATACTGGAGAAGTACGAAGGAAAGCCCCCTAAGAAAGAAGAGCCCTGGCACCCCATCCCGTGCCTCCCCCTCCTCTGGTGGCAGCTGCTGATAGTGATAGCAATATTTGTGGCTGTGAGCGTCCTTACGAAAGGGAGGATATTCCTTTTCCCCTTCTGGCTCTTCGGAGGGAAGGGCGGAGGCGGGTTCGGCGGGGGGAGGTCGGGTGGTGGAGGTGCGGGAGGCAGGTTCTAGAAGATGCCCTAATGCTCACTTAGCTACCATCGCCCTGATCCTCTCAGCTGCGTTCTCGGCCTGGTTCGCTATGAGCCCTATGATGTAGATCGCCTTCATGAGATGATATATGGCCAGAGTGTCCATCCGTCCTTCCTTCATAAACAGCTTTCGCGTGAGGTCCCTGTTGATCATGTCGCTCTTGTTCTCCAGGACATGGACCGTGTGAACGAGCTCATCCAGGACCTTCATGTCCTTTTTGGCGAACCCCGATTCGGTCATCCCCTGAAGGAGCTTTACGACCTCCGAATAGGTCTTCAGGGTGGAGTCTATGATATCGAAGTAGTTCAGAAGGTCATTTTTGATATCATCGGGAACTTTGGTGTCCCTGAGGCTCAGCCATATCACACTGTCCTCTGCTTTGTCCAGTATCCCGTCCTCATCATGGAGCGTCATAAGGAAGAACCCTTTGTCCACTGGCATCAGCAACGCCCAAGGCATATGGGTCCTGATGGCGCTCTTGATCTCATCGGCCTCCCTCTCGTACTTCTTCACGACCTCCGCGTTCTTCCTGAACTCATCAAGGTCACCATTGACATAGGCCTGGAGCGCTTTCTTGAGGGGGTTCATCGTCTCATAGACCTTCTCGGAATGCTTTCGCAATCCGGACATGGGGGATTCGTTCCACGTTGCGATCAAAGGGGACCTGGTGTGATGCTGCTCTTCTTCCATGCTTTGGCCTCTTTTTTTTTCTATATATTCTATATAGACTATATAATCCTTCAGATATGGACCGCGTATGTGAGGATGAGATATATCACTATGGTCGTTACCGCAGCGATGGGTAGTGTTAGGAACCAGGATGTGAAGATGTTCCGAACTATCTTGAAATTGACAGTGCTCAGGCCTCTGGCGAGACCTATACCTATTACCGCCCCAACGACAGTGTGGGTCGTTGATATGGGCATGCCCAGTTTGGATGCGATGAGGACCACGGTCGCTGTGCTGAAATCTATCGAGAAACCTCTTGTATTGGTAAGGTCCGTGATCTTTTGACCAACGGTCCTTATGACCTTGTAACCCCATGTTATCATTCCAATGAACAGGAAGAGACCTCCGAATAACAGTATCCAGAAAGGTACCTTCACCTCAGCGGGCATGGACCCGCTCTTTTCGACCTCCAGTATACCCACGAAAGGGCCTATTGCATTCGCAACATCGTTAGCACCTATCGACAGAGCGACGTACAACGCTGTCATCACCTGGAGCTTTCTGAAAATAGCTTCGATGAATGCGGACTCATCCTCTATCCTTACCTTATTGAAACGCCAATAGATGAATCCCCACCCTAAAAAGCCTGCAATCAGTGATAGGACAAAACAGGTAACTACTCCAAGCAGGGCCTGGCTTCCCAATCCGACCAGGGAACCGAGGTTCGTCTTGAAGGTAAGGGACATAAGGACCACGAAGAAGGTCATGGATACGAAAACAGGTGAGAAACGCATTGCCGCCCTCGCAGAGTCAACCCTGTTGAAGATGGCTAGAACAATGATCTTGAAGATAATGAAAGCGAGCAGGGCCCCGCAGACGGGGGATAGGACCCAGCTCAAGGCTATGAAACCTATCGTATCCCAGTGGATCTCACCCAACCCCCCGGCCACCAGTCCGAACCCGAAAATTGCGCCTATTATGGAATGGGTCGTTGATATGGGCAATTCCTTCCATGTAGCGGCGGTTATCCATAATCCTGCCGACAGGAGGGCGGCCATGAACCCTATGAGGAGCTCCTCCTTGTTGAAGGACTCCACCACCAAGACCTTTGAGCTGATGGTGTTGGCTACATGAGCGCCGATGAAGATGGCACCAACAGCGGTCATGATCCCTGCCAGGACCACGGCCTTCCTGGCGGACATCACCTTTGAGCCCACGGTCGTAGCCATCGAATTGGCCACGTCGTTGGCTCCTATGTTCCAGGCCATGTAGGCGCACAGAAGGAGGCTAATAACGAGTATGATGACTGAGCTCATACGAAACCTCTTGACCCCCGGGGAAAGAACAGTTTATGGTAAACACGGCATTGATAAAAACCCTATCGCTTTGGGTTCATTAAGGCCAGAATGTAATGGACCGTGAGAACAATGGTAATGAGTACCTTGCCCATACCTTAGGTCAAGAACTCGCTCCTAATCCACGCCTCGAGCTCGTTCCTTACCTTACGGAACATGTTCAGCTGGAAATGTTCATCCCCCACCTCTCCGGCTGGATCGGTGAAGGACCTGTGAACGTACCTCGCGGCCCCCGGGAAGAACGGGCAGGCCTCCTTTGCATTGTCGCAGACCGTGACCACTATGTCTATCTCCCTGTCAAGGAACTCCTCCGCCATCTTGGACCGGAGCCCTTCGGTACCATATCCCTTCTCGCCGAGGACCTTGAGCGACAGAGGATGGACCCTTGTCGGATGGGTGCCCGCGCTCATCACTTCGTACCTGTCCCCCCCCAGCTTCCGGAGGATGGATTCGGCCATCTGGGACCTTGCGGAATTGTGCGTGCAGATGAATAGGACCGTCTTTCTGTCCATTGCGTTCACCTCAATTGAGCTCTATCCTTTCGCCGGTCACCATGTAATGGACCTTCTCCCCTATCTTGCAGGCGTGGTCCCCGCATCTCTCAAGGTAGCGCGCCACCATGATGTAGTCGGTGCATCTCGTTATGGTCCTCGGATCCTCCATCATGTAGGTCAGACACTCCCTGAAGATGGCGTACCTCATCTGGTCCACGTCGTTGTCCCTCTCCGCAAGGTCCTTTATCTTTGAGAGGTCGCGAGTCTTGAACGCGTTCAGGACATCCTCTATCATGCAGGCGACCTTTTCGGCCATCAGGGGGATGTGAACCAATTTTTTGACATGGGGCTCACCCGCCAAGTGGGTGGTTATCTTGGCGATATCGTATCCGTACCTGCCTATCCTGTTGAGGTAGGTGATTATTTTAAAGGCCGTTGCGATCTTCCTCAGGTCGGATGCCATGGGGCTGTACAGGGTCAGCATCTTCAGTGCAAGGTCCTCGATATCGTCATCATGATTGTACAGGGCGGTCTTCCGGGACATGACATCGTTGGCGAGCTCGACGTCCTGTTCTCTTAGGGCCCTGACCGAATCAATGAGCATGCCTCTGGCAAGGCTCGCCATCTCGTCTATATCGGTCATCAGTCTTTCCAGGTCCACGTCCAGCTTCTCGGGCATCTTGACACCTATCCGAACCTTCCGGTTATGTAGTTCTCGGTCAATTTATTTTTGGGGTTCTCGAATATCTGCTTGGTAGGGCCGAACTCTATGAGCTCGCCAAGGTACATGAAGCCCGTGTCATCGCTCACCCTTGCGGCTTGCTGCATGTTATGGGTCACGATGATGACGGTGTAGTTCTTCTTGAGCTCGAAGATGAGGTCCTCTATCTTGGAGGTGGCGATCGGATCGAGAGCGGAGCAGGGCTCGTCCATGAGGATCACGTCCGGTTCGACTGCCAGGGCCCTGGCGATGCATAATCTCTGCTGCTGTCCCCCCGACAGCCCCATTGCGGACTCATGCAGCCTGTCCTTGACCTCGTCCCAAAGTGCAGCACGTTTGAGGCTGAGCTCGACCCTCTCGTCAAGGGAGCGCTTCTTCCTCATCCCGTGTATCTTGGGCCCGTATGCCACATTGTCATAGATGGACTTGGGGAACGGATTGGGCTTCTGGAAGACCATACCTACCTTGGTCCTAAGTGCCACCGGGTCAATCTTCTTCCCCAGGATGTTGGTGCCCTTGAGGAATATCTCCCCTTCCGTCCTGCATTTATCGATCTCATCGTTCATCCTGTTCATGGCCCTGAGGAGCGTTGACTTCCCGCAGCCTGACGGCCCTATGAAGGCAGTGACCTTCCTGGTCTTGATGTCCATGCTGACGCCCTTGACGGCATGGTTGGAACCATAGTGTATGTTGACGTTCCTGAGCATGATCATTTCTTTACTTGCAGGTCCGTCGGACTCCCCGTTCTGGCCTCTGTCCGAAACCTCGGGCCTCTTTACCATACCGAACATCACCACTGCCTCCTGGACTGTGCACGCTGTCTGATGAATATCGCGAGTGCATTCATGCTGAGCAGTAATGCAAGAAGTACGATTATCGTTGTCGCCGCCAGGTCCTGGAACTCGTGGCTGGGGTTCTTGGTCCAGTAGAATATGTTGATGGGCAGGGCAACGAACCCGTCCAACACGGAGGTTGGGGCCACCTTCGAGTAGAAGCTTGCTATGAACAATATGGGGGCAGTTTCGCCTATGGCCCTGGACAGGCTCAGTATGGTACCCGTCAGGATACCCGGAACAGCGTTCGGAAGAACGTGGTGCCAGACGGTCTGCCATTTGGTGGCACCTAGTCCTCTTGCAGCCTCCCTGAACGTCTGGGGAACGGACCTGAGCGCTTCCTCGGAAGTGACTATGATGACGGGGAGGACCATTATCGAGAGGGTGAGGCTCCCTGACAGCAGGCTGAGTCCGAAATGGAAGGTCCTGACGAATACCATCAACCCCACCAGACCGAAGACTATCGAAGGGACACCGGCAAGATTCTGGATGACCCTCCTCAAGAACACGTTGAACCAGGTTTCCTTGGCGAACTCGTTGAGATAGACCGCAGCTCCGACGCCCACCGGCAGTGTGAAGACCATCGTCAGGAGGACCAGATAGACCGAGCCCTGAATTACGACCTTTATCCCCGCCTTCTCGGGCTTCCAGCTGAGAGGATTTGTAAGGAACTCCCATGAGAGACCTTTGTAGCCCTGGGTGAAGATGGAATAGAGGAGGAAGGCCAGGAATGTGACCGCCAGGACCAACGAGGTCGCAAGGACCACCTTGCCGACCCGCTCGTTCATGTGTCTGAAGAGGAGCCTGGGTTCCTTTCTGTCCCTTTTGAACCTGTCGGTCACGTCCGTCATGATATCGGATGCCCTTAACTTGAACCTACTTAGCAACTTCAACCTATTTACCGCTCTTGTCATCATGTTGTCCCTGGCAGGCCTCTTGCCCATCTTGATCCTTAACACTATCCTTGCTGCAAGCGAATTGACCATATATGTCATCGCAAAGAGCACAAGGCCGACGGCGAATGCGGCTTGGACACCGAGGCCGGGTGGGATGTCCCCCGTGGCCACCTGAGCGATATAAGAGGTCATGGTCATATGCTCCCCGAAGATGTCCCAACCGCCTTTGGCGACAGAACCGGCGGCCAGGGCCACGACCATCGTCTCCCCTATTGCCCTTGCGAGCCCCAAGAGGACCGAGGCCATTATGCCTGATGATGCGGCCGGCATGACCACTCTTGTTGCGGTCTCCCATTTAGTGGCGCCCATGGCAAGGCTCGCCTCCCTCATGTGCTTGGGGACGGCCTTCATGGAATCATCGGAAACGCTGACGATTATCGGAAGCACCATAACCGCCATCACTATGATCGCAGCGGCTGCGTTGAAGTAATCCGCATCGAAGTATTCTCTCAGGAACGGACTGATCACAAGGAGGGCGAAGAACCCATAGACGATGGAGGGGATACCGGCAAGGATCTCAAGGACGGGCTTTGCCACCATCCTTACGCGCCTGTGGGCGAATTCAGAGAGGTACACCGCTGCGGCGATACCCAGAGGTCCACCTATCAGGAGGGCACCGCCGGCTATCAGTATCGTCCCCTGGACAAGAGGCAATATTCCGAACTTGGGGTCCATGCCGTTGGGCATCCAATCTGACCCTGTGAAAAAATCGAATACATTCACCCGCGAGTCCGTGAAGAAATCATAGGAGCCGTCCACAAGGGTATAGATGATGGTGGCGCTGACAACTATGGCAAGGCTTGCCATGGCCAGCAGGAACCAGACTACAAGGTCCTCACCAGGCCTGAACCTCTTCTTGAAAGGATCGTGGCCGGGACCACCCTTTGAACGGCTTCTGTTCAATCAGCTCTCCTCCATACTTCATCCGGAATGGAGCTTGGAGAGCTGGTCGGAGGCCAGTGAGGGGTTCACAAGGGCCAACTTGACATAGCCGACCTCGGGCACTATGGCCTGTCCCTCATCGCTGAGGATGTACTCGATGTATTCGTAGATGGCCTTACCCTTTTCGGTGTCCTTCTTAGGCATGCCGTTCGTGTAGATATGAAGCGGCCTTGCCATCGGGTAGGAGGCCACCGTCGCCAGGGAAGGTTCGACGTAGGATGTGCCGGACTTTGCGATGTTGACGGCTTTGACCTGACCCGGATTCTCTATCAGATAGGCGAAACCGAAGTAGCCTATGGCATACTTGTTCGCCTTTATGGCGTTCAATATGACATTGTCATCCGCGCTGGGGTGATAGACACCGTCGCTGGACTCCAGTCTGGTCTTGGCAACCTGGGTCGCCTTGCCCCAGTCCTTGATTATGGATTCGAAGAAGTAATCGTAGGTGCCGGATGCCTCATCGGGGGCGTATATCTCTATCTTCTCGTGCGGTGCACCGCTAAGTCCGGGGACCTCGTCCCAGTAGACCGCGGGGTCGTCATCCGTGAATATCTTGTAGAGCTGTGAGTAGTTCAGGTTCGCTGCCCAGGTGTTCTGGTTGTTGACAACTGTAGCTAGAACGTCGTACGCAACGACCCACTTGTAGGGCCATACCCCACCGGGTGCTGCACCGGTAGCGGTCCCATCGGACTTGACAAGGGTCTTGTCCCCCCCTACTGCTTCGTAATCGCTGCCCTTCATCAACCTGGAGGCGTCGCCAAGGTCCGCCTCTCCCTTGAGGAGGGAGTTCAGTCCATGGCTCGAGCCGCCGCCGGAGACCTGGATATTCGCACCGTCGAACTCCTCCGCCCATGCGGCTCCAAGGGGCAGGACCGTGCTCGATCCGGTCTGGATCAGGGTCGGTTTTTCATCGCTATCTATACAGCCTGCCACTATACCCCCTACAGCGAGGACAAGGAACAGGGCCGCTCCCACAAACAGGTTCTTTATCTTTCCTTCCATGATGTCACCCGAAGGGAGGATGGCGGAGGGTAATATATTATTTCTGAACATAGTATATTGAGAACACCATACAGATCATATTACGATATATTCTATATAGTAATATATATTTTTATAGGTTAAAATTTTAAATTTATTTATTAAAAAATGAGATATAAACATGTTAATAAATGATGTTATTGACTATCATTGGTCCCTGCAGCCTCTGATGCAGATAAAGGTTTTTATGCTCCAAGTACGTGTATAGGCAGGGGGAGCCATATGGTTGAAAGATGTGATTGGTACATAAAAACCGTAATATCTCTGGTGCTCGCACTTTGTTTTTTGACCCCTCTCGTCCCGGTCTCCGGTAAGAGGGCTGATGATATTGGTCTCATCTATGGCAGGGTCTCGGACAATGTTACCAAGGCCCCGATAGACGGTGCTGCTGTCTTCCTCAAGGGCAACAAGACCTTCGTTACGACTGACAAGTCGGGGGACTATGCTCTGCCCGGCGTCGTGTACGGCACTTACGAGATATGGGCCTACAAAGATGGGTACGATCCAACGCATGCGGTCATAGTGCTTGACCAACAGTCCCTGCTGC
>JBFYMY010000174.1:0-2773 GCA_041304645.1 Thermoplasmatales archaeon | reverse complement strand
GGGACGACTATGGTTAGGGACCTTGGCCGGACCTTATGTTGGGTCCAGCGATCGCCTTTTCAATTCCGAGAGGTCCCAATGATGGACCCCCTCACGGTCCATTAGGTCCAGGCAAGACTTGGTGAATCCCGCTCGCGATACCAGGAGGAACGATTCTTCCCTGGTGTCCTTTCTCCATTGTACGAGGTCCGCCTTTCTTTTAAGTTCCCTGACCGCATCACATCCGGTCCTGGAGGTCTTCCATTTCACCTCGCAGAAGAGGACCTTCGATGACCCCTGGTCGATGGAAAGGACGTCTATCTCCTCACCGGTCCTGTCCCACCAGCGCCCTATCTCCGACGGGGAGATGATATCCTTCTTTCGCAACAGTAACTGTATGACAATGTCCTCCATCCGCCTGGAAACAACGATCGGAAGCTCCTCTCTTGCCGACCTCAATGCCCTCTCAGCGTCGATCTCGATAAGGGAGGACCTCGAGTGGACGAACCGGAACCAGTAATCGAAGAAATTGTCCGTGAGCCTGTACCTGACGAGCCGTTTGTTCTCCGAGGTCAATGGAAGCTCCCCCTTCACGAGCTCGTACTCCTCCGACAGTTCCCCCAGGTATTTGGAGACAGTCGCGATGGGCATACCCGATACATCAGAGATCTCCTTTGGGGTCCTCTTTCCCTTGCTTATGCTCTCGAGCACGGAAAAATAGCCCTTATGCAGGGAGCCAAACTCCAGGGCCATAATATTGGTCCCTTCTTCCCGCAAAAGGGCCGAGGGTCCGAACAACAATCTTGAGAGGTTCTCAATACCGGGTGATATTTCGAGGAGATACCTCGGCACTCCCCCAAAGATGCTGTAAGACTCGAGAGCCTCCTCGAACCCCATACCACGGTCCATGAGCATTCCGATGCTGGTTCTAGCATCTAACGGTAAGAGCCGGATCATACCCGTTGCCCTGCCGAACAACGGCTGCCTGGAGTCCCTGAACGTCCTCTTGACCATACCTACATAGGACCCTATCAACACGACCATGAGGCCCGTTTCGGACGCCATCTCATCCCAGACCCTCTGTATCGTCGAATAGGCTGCCGAGTTCACACTGCCCAGGTTCTGGAACTCATCAAGGACCAGAGGCAGCCCTCTATCGCGTGCCAGGGAGAAAAGATCGGTCCAGCAATCTATCCGGGGTCTTGTTCCCGTGCGGTATCCGAACGCGTTCTCGGCGTCCCTGAAGACCAGTTCCTCGCTCTTGGGCTCGATGAAGAGGTATATCCCGTCCCTTTCCTCTATGAACCGGCGGGCCAGCGCGGTCTTCCCTATCCTGCGCCTGCCGTAGACCACGACCAGCTGGTTCCTTTCCTTGGCACGGTCATGGTGCCAGAGGAGCGTCCTGAGCTCATTGGCCCTGTCATAGAACATATTTACCAATCAGTTAGTTACTTGATAGTAAATATATCTTACCGATCTAAATACGAAGTGATGGAAGTGTCGCTACCTGGAAGTTCATGGTAGACCACGCGGGTCCTCCACCTTCCCCAGGAAAAGGACCGAGTCCGTCTCCTTGTGAATGATGAAGAACATGAAGGGATGGTCCGCCCTGAAGACGGGTGTCACATCCCCTCCTTCCAGACTGATAACGACAGCAGTCGCCGCCGCGGCCTCGGTGCCTTCCTCGTCGACCTTGACGAAGGCTCTGTGGCGCACGGCCGAGACGTAGAGCCCACCCGAGTAGGGGTCGGGGGCCATATTGCCGAAGTCGGCACCACCCAGATCGAAGGCATCGATCATACCGAGCGACATCAATGCATCCTCGAGCCCGTAATCGGTCTCAAGTTCGAACCTTGGAAGGTGAACGTCCACCTCGGTCGAATGAAGGCCATCGATGATGTTCGAGATCCCATCCTCTGAGAGGGAGCCCCCCATAGTTGCCATATCGTCCTTCGGCAACAATACCAGCATGGAGAGGTCGCCCCCTTTGTAGGGCAGCTCGATAGCTTCGAGCAGATCATCCTTGTAGTATCTCAGCCCCTCCTCTACCTTCATGGACATCATTGGGACCTTCACGGTCGTCCCGGATGAGAGGTGGAAGCTCTCGTCCTTGGTGTCCGCCTTGTTGAACTCGTAGAGCCAATTCCCGTAGAAGTAGATGGCATTTGTAAGTATCATTGCGATCGGCGGGGTAAGGCTATCTTTAGGCAACAGGTCCTTGATCCTTTCATTGGTCTGTTCCTCGACCCATTCATTGATGATCTGCCTGGCCGCCTCCGGGTCGGAGTAGTCCAGCTCTTCTATGCCGCCGTAATAGAAGTCCTCGATGATATCATTAAACGACTGGAGGAAAGGATATCCCTCCTGCGGCCAGATCTTGTTGGGAGAGACAAGTTCGTAATCGTCCGACCCGTTCGTTATCTTGTTCTGGACCCTGGCAAATGATCCTCTGCGGACGGTGTCATTGTCCGGGAGATGGAGGACATCGGCCATCTCGCTAGCAGTGTTCCCCCTTGCGCCTTCGTAGGTCATCGAAAGAGCTGTGAATATCGAGTAGGGGGAGATGAAGACGTTCTCGCTCCCGTTCAGGAGCTCAAGATAAAGGTCGATGCCAAACTGGTTCATGGCATTGGCAATATCAGAGATGCCCTCAGACGTGGCGTTCATCTCGTCCAGGCCTTCTCCTGTCCATAGGTCTATCTTATCCTTTACTGGCCCATCATTACCCCTCTCCAGGTCCATCAGGACCAGGGCACCTATGATGGCAGCCCCTAGCATCAATGCCACTGTGAAG
>JBFYMY010000173.1:0-8652 GCA_041304645.1 Thermoplasmatales archaeon | reverse complement strand
GTTCACCAGGCCTATCAAACTTACCGACCGCCATTGAAAGCGTTTATACGGCCCTTCCCTATCTCCCATGACATTTCAAAAGATACGTAACGAGGTGGACGATGGGACCCGAAGTGATAGTCGTAGGTGGAGGACCTGCAGGTTCGTATTCCGCGGCCAGATTATCAGCTCTTGGTCACAGGACCGTTTTGCTTGAAGAGCATTCGGAAGCTGGAAGACCGCAGCAGTGCGCGGGTCTTGTGAACCCTGAAATTCTCAGGTTCGATCTGATGGAACGTTTGTCACACGATTTTGTCCTAAAGGAGATATTCGGAGCGGATATCCACTCACCTTCAGGATATACCCTGCCCCTCAAAGCGAACGTGATCAAGGCGTTGACCATCGACCGTTCGGAATTCGATAAACAGCTGCTGAGGCTCGCCGCCCGCTGCGGGGCAGAAATAATGACCGGGCAGAGGGTCACCATCATTAGAAAGCGTCCAGGCAGAGGGTGGGAGATATCTTCCAAAGGCAGAAAGGGGGAGCTCCGTATGGAATGTGACCTTCTGCTCGGTTGTGATGGGCCTGCATCTATGGTCAGGAGGAGTGCAGGCATCGAACCTCCCAGGGAGACCATCACTGGTATTTCGGTCGAGACCGAAGTTGAGGAGGGGACCGTTCCACCTGAGAAAGTTGGGGTCTTTACAGGCCAGGAGACAGCCAAAGGGTTCTTTGCCTGGGCCATACCATCCTTTGGAAGGTCGGGTATCAGGTTGGGGGCATCCTCGATAGACCCTAAAGGATTGGTCCAATGTTTCGAAAGGCTGCTCAAGGACCGAAGGTTGGCCAGGTTCCTCTCATTGCCCGAGGGAGAAGGCATCAAATACGGAGAGACCTCCATAACCCTAGGCCCGATACCTATGGGAAGCCCGAACAGGATCGTCCATAAGGACCTTGTCCTACTAGGCGATAGCGCCGGTATGGCCAAACCCACTTCGGGTGGTGGGATATATCCCCTCTTCAAAGCCGTTGATCGGCTCATTTCCACCATACAAGCCTCAAAGGGCCTGTCCCAGACCTGCCTTGACACGTATGAGAGGGAATGGAATAGGGGTTATGGAAAAGAGCTTGAAAGGGCTCTAGTTGCAAGGAAAATACTTTCCAGCATAACCGATCAAGAGACCGATATGGTACTGGAAAAGCTATCTAAAAAGAGGACGTTAGACCTTATCAATGGGGAAGGTGATATTGATCATCCAATGACCCTGGCCGTCTCCCTCATCAGGACCGACCCTGGCCTTTTGGCGTTATTGCCCAGGTTCATCCCGCACCTGAAAAAGGTCCTTTGAACCATCGGTCAATCGGGAACGGTCTTCCTCTGGGCCGAGTACAGATCCTCCATCTCCTGGGCGGTCGTAGCCTGTTCCGGCCCCTTGTCGTTCCTGAACCGGCCGGTGAACCTGGGAAAACGGACCGAGAGTCCTGCTCCAGGCCTCAAACGGTCCATTGAACAAGTGTGGAGCGGTGAAAAGGTTATCTCAGAACCAAGGACCTCCAGGACAACATTAGGATGGAATCTGACATCCGGATCGATCCGGGAGCGGACCCGATCCCATGCGCCACCCTTCGGGACCAACAACCCTTCGAGCATCAAAGGGATCTTCTTCAGATGCTCATCATTGAACCCTGAGCCCAATTTGCACGTCGTTACGAAGGTATCCGATACCTTATCGTATGCGGCCATTAGAAGGGCGCCATAGGTCCCTTTCCTGCGCCCGGTCCCATGGAACGCCCCTACCACGACAAGGTCGAGAGTGTCGGAGATCTCGGACCTGTAGTCCTTCTTGTACTTTATCCACAACCATCCTCTGCTGCCTGCCTGATAGATGGAACCGTCGTTCGTTGATTTTGCCATTATCCCCTCGCATCCGGCCTCGAGAGCTCTATCGAAGAACGATTCCCCATCATCCTCGCTCCTCACCAGCATCATCACCGATAACGAAACCTGAGAAGAGGGTAATATACCTTCAATGATGGAAGGAAAGACCCTCTTCAGGTCATCTCTCCTTTCGAGATATGGGGACCCCGTGAGGTCCTTGCCGTCCAGATAGAGACAATCGAAGAGGACAAGATTGACCGGCACCTCCTTGGTCATCCGCTCCAGGTCATACTTCCTTCCCCTTCTCTGGGATATGAGCTGGAACGGCAGGAGCTCTCCAGTATCAGGGTCCACGGGGACACATTCGCCTTCGATTATGCAATCCTTGCCTGCGAAGGACCCTTCCAGCGCGTTCCTGACATCAGGGAACTGCGAAGTGATATCCTCTAGTTGTCTTGAGAAGAACTTGGTCCTCCATTTTCCATCTTCCTTGACCATGTGGGCTTGGACCCTCAATCCGTCATACTTGTATTCCAGTCCAGCTTCGCCACCCATCTTCTCGAGGATGTCCTTTATTGAACGCAACCTCTCGCCAAGCATGGACCTCAAAGGGATACCTGGTGTGACCTTGATGGTCGATAGGGCCTCTAACCCCTCCTCCGATAACTTCCTTGCGATGTGACCGAGGTCCGGATGGACATTGTAGAGCCTGACAAGGAACTCCCTATTGGATGAGATCCTCTCCTTCAAAGACCGGACCCTTTCCAGAACCATACCTGCCATGGCCTTGTCCAGTCCATGCTTTGAGGGATGCGATGTGAGCTCCTCAAGGTCATATATGGGAGCCGTCCTTCTTGACCTGAGGCCCCGTACATCCTTTTCCAGTCTTTCATCTTTGACAAGGGCTCCAAGTTCTTCCGATATACTTTCGAACCCCTCAGTTGTCAGATACGCCAACGCATCGATGATGGTCATATCCGCTATACCCAGCCTCAGCTTCTGGCACATTGTCCTTGCAAGGTACCTTGCCTCGATCGGTGATGCGTCGTGCATCATCTCCGCTATGATCTTCAGCTTGAGGTCCTGGGAGTCCTTCCCTTCCTTGATGGCCATCCGTTCCAGGTTCCTGAAGACCCTTTCGACCGTGAGAGGCTCAGAGAAGAGAGAGGTCTGTTTCTTGGTCCTGATCACATCCTCTGCCATAAGGCCGACATCGCCCAACAGCAGCCGTTTCTCCTCTATGTGGTCCATGGGCATCAGGGTGACCTGATAAAGTGCCCTGTCCAGAAGCTTCTCTGCAATACCGAGCTCTACCCCTTCGTAACCTGGCCTGAGCTCTCCCTTGGTCAACCTTATGACCATCTCCAGCTCCGCGCCCTTCACCCTTGACAGCAGGGAGATGAGCTCATCGGTCATGGACAACCTGCTGCTTTCGGCCTCTATTCTGTAATATGCCTCTGAGAGTTCTGAATAGAGCATCGTCTCATGAACGGATACTCTGATTATAACCTTTCAGGGCATCTCGTAAATATCTCTGCGTAAGCATCTCAATATCACCTCATGGAAGTGACGATACACTGACATACCTGGAGTTGAAAGAGGTGCTGTACATGACCCCATGGAAACCAATTTATACGACATCCCGATTAGTCCACCGAAAATACGCCCCGATAGTGTAGCGGTCCATCATCTCGGTCTGTCGAACCGAGGACACGGATTCAAATTCCGTTCGGGGCGCCATCACTTTTTAAAGGACCTTCAGGTCAGTCCATTTCATCATCTCTATTCGAACAACTTGACCCCTTTTTAATAAAATGATGGTTTAAATATCACCTGTCCGTTGACGAGACCGTGACGAAAATGGGAAATAAAAGGACCCTTAAAGGACAACCCGTTAGATACTCAAAAAGAATCATAAAGGAGGCAAAGGAGATAGGTCTCTATCCATATTTCCTGCCAATTAGCGGTGAGCAGGGACACATCGTGAGGATCGCTGGAAAGGATACGGTGATGCTAGGGTCGAACAACTACATGGGAATGACAGAACATCCGGATGTGAAGAGGGCAGCAATAGAGGCCATAGAGAAGTACGGTGTGGGTTGCACTGGCTCCAGATATCTAAACGGAACGCTTGATATCCATCTAGAGATGGAAGAGAAACTGGCAGATTTCATGGGGACCGAATCAGCGCTCATGTTCTCCACCGGGTACCAGACCAACGTAGGGACCATTTTCTCCCTCACGAGCAGCGAGGATTACGTACTCTCCGACCAGTTCAACCATGCATCCATAGTCGATGGTATCCGACTGGCAAGGACCAATCCGGTAGTCTACAGGCATAATGATATGAACGACCTGAGGAAATGCCTTTCCGATATACCAAAGGACGCTGGAGTGCTGGAGGTGACTGATGGTATCTTTTCTATGGAAGGCACCATAGCCAAGCTCCCCGAGATAGTCGGGATATGCGCTCCTGAAGATGTCATGGTGATGGTGGATGATGCCCATTCGATTGGGGTACTCGGACCACATGGAGAGGGGACCGCTGCCCATTTCGGTCTCAAGGTCGGAATAACTATGGGGACTTTCTCCAAATCGTTCGCTTCAATGGGGGGCTTCATAGCGGGGAACGAGGACCTTCTGACAAACATCAAACATAGTTCCAGAACGCTGATATTCTCTGCCGCACCGCCACCATCGAACGTGGCGACCGCGATGAAGGCCATGGAGATCATCAGGGACGAGCCCGAGAGGAGGAGGACACTCTGGAGGAACGCGGATTACCTCAAGAAGGGATTGAAACAGCTGGGTCTCGATATAGGTCGGACTGATAGCCCGATAATCCCTGTGATCATAGGGGACGAACCCTATACCGTTTGTTGGTGGAGGCAGCTCCTTGACAGGGGTGTCTATACGAACCCCGTAATCTATCCTGCGACCCCAAGGGACAGATGCCTCCTTCGCAATTCGGTGATGGCCACCCACACTATCGAGGACCTTGACCTTGTCCTGAACGCCTATGAGGAGGTCCTAAAGGAGATGCCAATAGAGCTGTAGACCCCATCTTAACGGGAAATGTAATTAGATGCCAACTACATTGAAGCTGTGGTCCTACTACGGTCATTGCGGGGGTACTCGAGCGGTCAAAGAGGCAGGACTTAGGATCCTGTGGTAAGTCCTTCGAGGGTTCAAATCCCTTCCCCCGCACTTTTTTCTTACGTCTATTTTGGAACACTCTCGAAAAAAGTGCTCCAAAAGGATTCTGGACGCCCAAAAATGGTCCATTGCTGAAAACGTCCATTTTTGGGCTGGCTGTTTGGAGTTGGCTCTCCGTCGATCATAGGAGGCATTCTAATTGCCAAAATAGTGACAATAACATTAAATAGAAGATGTTTTTGTCTCATTATTTAATATTTCTTTATATCTTTGTCACAAAAAATTATTACAAATTATTAAATATGTCACAAACATAACCACTCTCATGGACCGAACAGCGACCTGCGAAAGGATAAGCATCTACCCGATGGACCAACCGGCCGATAAAAGGAAGAGGCTGATGTCCGCCCTGGAAGAACTGGGCATAAGCTATACATACGAAGCCTATTGATAATAAATGACCCGTGGCCTGAGGTCTTCTACCTCTCCGTACCCCCGGTCAATTCGACCTCTGGCTGCGGGTCGAACATTTTTTTTAAAGCCCCTTTCTCTGTTGGACCGATAGATTAGTATGCGAACATCGTCTGTCAGGTGATATGACCGATGAATGCCCCAACTGTCGGATACCGCTTACGATCTATCCGAACTACCTCTACTGTTTCAGGTGTTCGAAGCAGTTCAAACATAAACTGTTCGGTCAAGGTCTCAAAGAGGTCAAGAGGTCTTTAGAGGCCGATCAGAGGAAAGCACTATCCCGTTGATGGGCCCTCACGGCTCCTGAACATATCCTCGACAAGGAGCGAGACCTCTTCCTTACTGAACCTGCTCTCGCTCAAGAGCTCCTCTATTATGGATTCCCTGGTCATGCCTTTTGTGATAAGGGATCCGACCTGCTCTTCCAGCAACCTCCATTCCCTGCCTTCCTGGGCCTCTTTGAGTATCATATCCGCTTGTTTGCGCTCTATTCCCTTATCCATCAGTTCGGATATGACCTTCTCGTTGGACGAGCCCGAATCGAGCATCCTATCCACTTCCTCCACGACGGGAAGGATATATTCTTCATACCCAGCCATCCTGACGAGCTCTGCAGCGACATCCTCAGGGATACCCCCCTTGGAAAGTTCCATGGAGATCTCTTCCCTGTCAACTCCCCCCTCCAGTTTGTCCTTGATGCTCTCCATGATAGGCTCAAGATACTCCTCATAATATGCCTCGTTGTAGAACTCCTCGCAAAGCTTCCTGTCAACACCCTGGGAGACCAGCTCGTTGATTATAGTGTCCTTGTCCATGCCCTGCCCCATCTGCTCCCTTATGAGCCCCAGGATGGGGCTTATGTTGACATCGTAGAAGGCCTCCTGATAGACCGTCTCTCGCAGCCTCTCGTCCATACCGATGGATGAGAGCCTTTTCATTATCTGCTCCTTCGGGACGAAGTCCCTTACCTCTATTATGGTCTCTTCTATCGCCGGAGCGATATATCGTTCCATCCAGGCCTCTTTGACAAGTTTATCAGGGTCACTATCGTCCTTTATCATTCCCGTGGCCAGATGATAGGCCTCATCGAGTGAGGCTCCGGACCTGAACGCTGCGACGAGGGCCGTTTTGATGGTCTCTTCCGGGTCATCGCTCGTTTTCTTTGCTTTACTGACCTTCTTCCCTGTGGTTTTATCCTTCTTTTTACCAGCCAATCAAGGTCCCCCTGACGTTCTGCAACTAACCATTGAATGACCTGAGGCAGGGTCAGGATAAATTGGTTGTGGTCCGAAAGGTGTCCTGACCGTTCATTGACCACAAGGGCCCATCTCATCGACCTTGCACAGGAGAGGTTTGAAGCCATGATCGAGTATCGTCAAGGTAAGCTTTTTCAATTCTTCGTCCGAAAGGGTGGAGAGGTCAATATCGAAGGTCTTTCCGATATCCGTGCTGTCAGGATCGAACTCCTCCTGGAAGGATATCCATCGCTCCTCTTCGTTAGTCAACCACGGTTTCTTCAGGACCGAATATATCTGGATCGACCTCCTGAAGAGCTCCCTTATGGACCTGAACTGGTTCTCCATCTCGCCCCTACCACGCATCCCATGCAGCAAGGACCTCCTTGCGGAGAAGAGATTCTCCCGCAATCTCTGCTCGGTCTGAGCGCGAAGATGTTCGTGATTGATGGATGAGAGGCCTTTGAAGAGGGACCTACCATGAACTGTCTGATAGGAGAGAAGTATATCAAGGAAGCTTGCCGGCACTGAATCCATCATCCCCTCGATCTCATCTGTCTGGACCAAGAGCGGCACTTTCATGCAAGATAGATCGCAATTGCAAAGTACCCCCTTGACGACCTCAAGCAACTGGAGGTCTAACCGGTCAAAGACAAGAACGAGATTGCAGTCAAGGGCCGATGCTCCTTCCTTCCCTATGTCAGAACCATAGACAATGGCGGAGACCAGCCTATCCTGGACGACCTTCGATATCTCTTTTGCTATCATTTCTCCGGTATCTACAGCATTCATTGACATCCCGCCGGAACATCGATATATCAATGGATTGACATTAAAAGGGTTTCCATCACATTTCATCATGCCGGGAATAATCCAAAGCAGAACAGGGAGAGGTTCTCTGTACCTTTCATCCTGGAAAAACCTGCATCACATGACAATGTTTAAATATCGACTTATTTTAACCCCAATCCGCATCCAATAGGACGGGCCTGTAGCTCAGCCAGGTAGAGCAGTCGGCTCTTAACCGAAAGGCCAAGGGTTCGAACCCCTTCAGGCCCGCCATGCTCTTTGTAGGTTTCAAGGTCTCATTCAAGACTTCTAGGCATCCGTAAACGGACCGAACCATCACTATCGATAGGGCTGTTGGTTCTCTGGACGTTACCTTCAGGGCTGATAAGTCCTTTTTCTGATATCGGTTCCGATGTCATTGTCCTATCGGTCCTTATAGGTCTTCTCAACCTTCTTTCAGGTCCGTCATCATCTCCCTTGCCATCCTGGTCCATCTTTGAAGCCAATGAGATCAAAAGGACGACCACCAGTACCAATATTCCCATTCCAATGATGGCGATGGACACACATATGGTGCTCTCTGCATCACCACTCCTTTTCTCCTCCTTTTCCTCATCCAGGTTCCTATCGGTATCATAATCCCTTGGATATCCTGCCTTTGTCAGGTCAAGGACCCCGGACCCGGTTATCGTCAGTTTACCATCCTTGAAGACGAGCACCTCTATCCTGTAAGTATCGTTCAGCGGGACCTCCATGGACATAAGGGCCTTTGAGGATCTCTTACCCTTCATCCCCTCTAGGTTCATTGAAGCATTGGCCCTTGCCAGGTTGCTGTCCGTTTCTACAGCGAACACGTTGACCGACACTGTCCTTGCGGCCCCCTTCCCCTCATTGGTCAGCCACACCTCGACATCGATGGTCATGTCCGTCCGACCGGTATCCCTGCCTATGAAATAGACCTCGTCCACGAAGAGGGAAGCCTCCTCGTCCTCATCCAGTATCATCACAAAAAGGATCGTTCCAAGGATTAGGCAGATCACGGTCAGGAGCACGGATAATACTATAAGGCCCTTATTTCCCATGATGGACCCACCAACGCTCATTTCCTTCCCCTCCTTCTTGAGACGAAATAAATTATCG
>JBFYMY010000172.1:0-9458 GCA_041304645.1 Thermoplasmatales archaeon | reverse complement strand
AAATATGTGGGAGCAGGTTCCTTCGATACATACTGGATCCGTGAGTGGGTCAGGGATGACGAGCCCAGGAACCAGGTCACGGACTACTTCTACAATGAATCGGTCGGATGGTGGGTGCAGAAGGACGTTTACGTCGATGACGATCAAGGGGGCCAGGTCAGGATCAAGCACTATGAACTGACAGAACGTACGATGAATGAGGGTCCATTGATAGTGAGCGACCCTAGGATCACCATGAACGAGGATGCAACGGACAGGTCCATCGACCTCGACTATGTGTTCTCTGACCCGGATGGGGACCCTTTGACCTTCAAGGTCATTGAGAGCGGTATTCTCACAAGCTCCATAGACCAGGAGAACAGATTGGTGGTCGAACCTCCCAAGGACCATTACGGGAACGAGAGCGTAAAAGTCTCTGCCCAGGACGCTCTCAACGCACCTGTCACCTTGAAGGTCCCCGTTGAAGTACGTCCCGTTGATGACCCACCGGTCCTCATGAGCCCCTCCCTTGCTCCCTCTACCGGGGACGAATCTACGGTGTTCATCTATTCTATCACTTCGACCGACATCGATACGGCCGAGCCCTCCTCTGCCGAGGTGAGGATAGACTCATACTATTACGATATGACCAAGGTCTCCGGTGACAACAGGACCGGGATATTGTTCCAGTACACTACGAACCTGGAACCTGGTGAGCATTTGTACGGTTTCAGAGTGGATGGTGTGCTATATCCGAGCGGCGGTCAATTGAACGGACCCACTGTTACAGCCCGCGAGGACCCTTATCTCAAGCAAGGTCATGTCTCTCCATCCGAGGGCGATGTCAACACCATCTTCACCTTCAAGGTGACCTGGATGGGACCCAATGGTGAGGTCCCGGATGTTGTCAAGCTCATCCTTGACGGGAGCGAGAAGGTACTTGCCGGGGACGGGGGCAGCCCGGTCAGTGGAACGATATTCTCCAGTTCCATGAAGCTCCGAGAAGCTGACCAGTCCTACCATTTCGAGGCCGCTCTTGGGAACGACCAGTTCAGGTTCCCTCAGAACGGTGAGCTGTTAGGCCCGAACGTTGCCGGGTTGGAGGACCCGTACCTGAGCGGTGGGAAGGTAGGTCCTGAAGAAGGGGGGCTGAGCACAGAATTCACCTTCGAGGTAACATGGACCGGAAAGAACGGCGAGTCCCCATCAAAAGTGGTAGTTGTCCTGGACGGTGAAGAAGTAGCACTGTCCGAACAGAGCGGAAGTCCAAGCAAAGGTATGCTCTATTCAGGAACGATGAACCTGGATGAAGGTGATCATCCCTATTACTTCAGGGCCGCCTACGGGAACAAGGTTTTCAGATATCCAAAATTGGGGGACCTTGACGGCCCGACCGTTAGCTCGCCTGAGATGGGGGATTGCGGATACGGTTATGTCTCGGAAACGGAGGAAAAGGCCGTTTATGTCTTCTATGCGAACTATGAGTACCTGATCGATGCCTATCCCACTGAGGCAAAGGTCGTTCTGAACGGCATTGAATATGACCTATCGGATTATAGTGGATACCCGGGAACGGGAATGAACTGCTCCCGAGAGGTCTCACTCTCGGAAGGCAATTATTCAGTGAACATGAAGTTGGTGGTCGATGGTGCCATACTGACATTATCTCTTGAAGACCTGAAGGTCGTGATAGATGACGGAGAGGTCCCAGATGATACGGATGGTCCCGATGACGGACCTGACGGTTCGGGGTCCGATCGGGCGATCATCATCTTGGTGGTCTGTGGCATGGTCCTGATAGCTATCATCGTCGTAGTGATCTTCCTGATCATGAGACGGAAGGGGGATAGAGAGCATCCAATTTTCGAGAGCGATGAGGAATATCTCGTGACCGGACCGTTGAAGAGAAGATGATACCCTTCTGCTCGGTCAGAACGACGGGTGGTGGGGACCTAGATCGGGACCCTGTTTCATTCCTCGGGGCTTGGGACCCTTTCCAGTTCCTCGATGGAACCCTTGATGTAATCCCTGAGCTCCCTGGTCGTCAAAGCCTCTTCCTTTTCGGGAGCCGGGGCACCGTAGAGGTCCTCATAGGTCTTGGGGGCCTTAGACCTCTGGTCGTTCATATGGGCCTCTGTGGCATCCAGTGAGACCGCACAGAGGGTGCGTGGGGCATTGGCCTGTTCGATGGCAAATGCGGCCTTGTCCAGAACGTCCTCGCCATCGTTCCCCCCATCCCGTACCCTCATCTTCCTGATAACGACCATTGTCCCTATGATGATGGCGATGAGGAGTATCACTACCCCAGTAGCAATACATACCATCAAGACCATACCGGTACCTTCACCGTCATCCACGTCCATGACCTCTATGGTCAGGACGGTCTCCGAGGCCTCAACGGAGTCATTGACGACGAACACAGCCCTATGGAGCATGATCTGGTCCTTGGTCGGTACCCATTTGACCATACCTGTCACATCATCAATGGTCATCCCTGCAGGTCCCTCCTTGATGGAGAACCTGAAGCGGGTCCTGTCCTCAGGATCGTTGTCCATCGCCTTGAGGAAGAACATCACCTCCTTGCCAGCTTTGGTCCGAACGACCTCCATCTCCTTCAGTGAAGGGGGCGAGTTCAATTTGAACGAGCGGACCTTGTTGGAGCAGGACCCTTGGGTTGAACCATCAGATGGTATGACGGTCCAGTAGTAGGTCTTACCTTGTGCGAGCCCTTCCGTTCCCATCTCGGTATCCTCAAGGTCCTCGATGAAGAGAGTGGTCCTATCCAGCAGAGAGACGAGGGCCTTGTTCTCCCCGATATAGACATCGAACGTCATATCATCATTGTCGGGATCGGTCGCAGACCATCTGAGCGTGGACCCTTTGTAGGGGACCCTGGCCCCGTCCGGGGGGCAGGTGAGGGTAGCGACGGACGGTTGGCTCAGGGTCACGGTGACCTTGAAGGTGTGTGAGATGGTCACTTTGCCATCGCTTGCGGAGAGCTTGACGGTGATGACATATGGCGGTCTTTCGAAGAAGCCAGTGGATGCGGACCAAGTAAGGAGACCTGACGCCCTATCGATTGTCATGTCCGTATAAGGTGTGGTCGAAATGGTGTACACCACCTCATCGTCGGGGTCATCATCTGTAGCATTGACGTCGGACCTGAGCTCTTTCCCGTTGAGTATGGATAGATCGCTTGGGACATTGGTCCATACGGGCCTATCGTTCACGTTCACGACCTCAAGATCGAAGGTCCTCTTATCGGTCTCACCTGCCCTGTCGGTCACAGAGAGGGTCACCTTGAACTTACCTATATCCAATGGACCGGGCGTTCCGGAGAGCGTGGAACCGTTCATAGAGAGCCATTTCGCCTCTGAATCGATGGTCCATGTCAAATGGTCCCCTATGTCTGGGTCATCCGCTTCATAGGTGTTCTTGTACCTGATACCCTGGTCGATCTTCGTGATATCCTGAGCGATTATCGTAGGCGGATCGTTGGTGTTGATAACCGTGAGGTTGAAATTGGTCAAGGTCTTTCCACCTTTCCCATCCTCAACCCAGACCCGGACCCAGTAGGTTCCCACATCATCATTGGTAGGTGTCCCTCTGAGTATGCCAGCATCGGATACCATCTCCAGGAATGTTGCATTGGAAGCAAGGCTCCAGGCCATGGTCCCTTCCTCGTCCTCATCACAGGAATAATCGACAATGTACGGAACATCCTCGACAGCATCCATTGCATTCTGAGCTGTAATCACGGGGGGAACGTTCTTGACCTTAACCTTGATGGTCACAGAATCATTATGTCCTTTCCCATCGGAAAGTCCTATGGTCGCGGACCATGTTCCTACTTGGGCATTGCCTGGTATCCCGGACATCCCTTGCTCGGGACCGTTCCATACGATCCAGTCCGAATCTGTCTTGAAGTCCCACGAAAACACATTGGAACAACCAACGTTCTTGAAGGTAAGGTTGAGAAGGGTACCTTCCTCAATGGTCATGGTATCGGTCCTTGGGAATATCCTTATCGGAGTGTCGATCTTTAAAGAATCCGATTTGCTCGGATCGATGATGGAAACGACTGTCATCATCCCTTTGAGATCCGCATTTATGGGAACAATGAACCTACCAGTATATTTTCCAGTGTCCTTCCCAGTCTCCTTAAGGACAGTTTTGAATAGAACTGGACAGCCTATGATAAGGGTGATGTTAACATTGGCGGAATTGATCGACGATGCATTACCATCGACACCGATAAGCCTGATATGGACCGTTTCCCCCCTATCGACGATGTCCGCAGGAACGGTCATCCCCTCATCCTTGAAAAGGTCTAGTGAGAGCACCTGTTTCGGAGGGAACCCGACCAGGCCAGGGAAGATATAAACGGACCCGCCGTTCGAGGCGAGATGGTCGTTGAACGGGGAGGAAATCGCTATGTCCGGCCCTCCGTCCATATCGATATCACCGATCCCTGCTAGGGCCATTCCGCAATAATCATAGCTCTTCTCCCCGATGAAAGATGCCATTGATACGCTCGAGATGTTCTTGTTCCTTACCCAGCCTGAGGTCATTCCTTTTACCAGATAAGCCTGTCCAAGGTAGTATCCGCCATAGGTGGAGTACGGAGAGGATATCAAGAGTTCTGAACAGCCGTCCCCGTCAAGGTCCCCTGCAAGGTCCAGACAATACCCCAGGTAATCCCCGTTAAACTCCCCGATCAGGGAGGCATCTGCATCGGAAAGGTCTATGCTGTGAGGCCATTGTCCCGTTCTTCCAAGGATGAGATAGACCTTCCCTTTCGGGTAGGACCCTGTATCCTCAGTGTAGAATGGAGCGCTCACTATGATATCATGGAGACCGTCACCGTTCACATCCTTGCCTCCGGACACACTGCTCCCTGCGTATCCATAAGCTGTCTCACCGTTCAGTATGATGTCAGCCGAACCGCATGAAACGTTCTTCCCGAACCCCACGTTCCTTCCAAAGAAGATATAGGCCATACCAGAGTCGATTTGTTCATCGTTCACCCCCTGAGCACCGATGACGATATCATCGAACCCGTCCTTGTTAATGTCCCCTATGCCGCTTATGGACGATCCAAGATAATCATTGGCCATATTGCCATTGATGGACCAATCGGCATCCTCCAAGGACAAAGTCACGTTCCAGATCTCCCTTCCTCCGAAGAAAATATAGACCTTGCCCGCATCGTTCTTGCCATCGGGGTCACCGTCCATATTGGAAAGGAGGATATCATCGAACCCGTCGTTATTGAGATCAGCGCACCTTGACACCTTCAGGTCTGCGCCAGGACAGGAGCTGTCTGCTTTTAGTAAGAGGTCCGGACCATCCAAGCTCGTGTTCTTGTCCCATGAGGCCCTCCCAAGGAAAACCTTGGCGGAACCCCTGCAGTTCGTATGATAGGAATGAGAATCGCATATCACTATATCATCGGTCCCGTCACCGTTCAGGTCCCCTACGATTTCCACAGAATCGCCTGCTTGGTCCAACATGGCAAGGCCCAAGAAGGTGACATCTGACCGGGAGCTATCGATGCACCCTTCTTTCTGCGGCCTACCTCCGAGGAAGAGGTCCACCCTGCCGCTGGATGCGCCGTTCTCATCGCTCCAGGGAGCGCCTATCAATAGGTCGCATAGACCATCGCCGTTCACATCACCCTCTCCTGAGATGCTTGAACCGAAGTTGGAACCTTCCGATCCGGAATGGAACGAGAAGGGTGCTTCTGTGATGTTCATCCTCATTCTGTAGTCGTTGATATCCAACCTAACGGACCCCTCTGTCCCTACTGCTCCGAATGTCATGGACTGACAGAGCGTTAGAAGGACCAATGATGCGCCAATAAGCCAGGTTCTTGAACAGGTCATGCCTTTCTCCTCCGATCGTTTTGGTGATGGGACATGGAAGAAAAAAAAAGGGTTATAAGGAGATTTGATGCTTATTTACACGTTATAAATAGGGATTGGTAGGCTTTTTTAACTATTATTAAACCAATAGAACAACATCTATAATAATAAAAAAATAATACGATAATATAGAAAAGATGATATCATTCTTCAATGGTCGAATGGGCCCCTCCGATCATTCATAGGTCCTTCATGGTCCCATCGATAGGTATTCGCACGGACCTCGAAAACGTTTATAATATACCTCCAACTTCGGATTCCGTATTCCGGAGCGTGCCGTAGATGTCCTGGACCATGCAGGAGATAAGGGAACTGAAAGTGGGCAGGTACCTTGTATTAGAGGAGGAGCCCTGCAAGATAATAGAGCTTACGACCTCCAAGCCAGGGAAGCATGGCGAGGCCAAGGCCAAAATAGTGGCAGTAGGCATCTTTTCAGGGAGCAAGAGGTCCCTGATAAGCCCGGTCACCCACAAGGTCAAAGTGCCCATGATAGAGAAGAGGACCGCTCAGGTCGTATCGATCCAGGGCAAGGAGGTCCAGCTAATGGACATGGAGACCTTCGAGATGTTCAATCTGGAGATCACCGACGATTTCAAGGACAAGCTCGAACCCGGAAAGGAGATAAGCTATCAGGACGCAATGGGAAGAAGGCAGATCACCCGCGTCTGAAAGAGAGCGAGCATGTCCCAGAACGGATTGGACCTGAGAGAACCGGAACCAAGGTTCGCCGACTGCAACAGCGGTTTTTCAGAAGCGGATTACGTTCTCTACGGCATCCCCTTCGATGCCACCGTATCGCATGAAGGGGGCGCCTCCAAAGCCCCTGCATTCATAAGGAAGGAGAGCTTCAATTTCGAGACATACCTCATGGACCTGGACGTTGAGCTCGAAGATGCGAAAATGGCCGATATAGGCGACCTGGAGCTAATAAACACCCTAGAGGGCCAATCTGCCATCATCGAGGATTCGAAAAAGCTGGCATCGTTCATACTGGACCAAGGCAAGCTGCCGATAATGATAGGCGGGGAGCATAGTGTTTCCGAAGGGCCCATGAACGCCTTCATGGAGATGTTCCATCGGAAAGGTGGCCTGATCGTCGTCCTGGACGCACACCTTGATTTCAGGCAGCAGTACCTGGACAATCCCCACTCCCATGCCAGCGTGACAAGGAGGCTCTTCGATATATGGGGTCCCAAGTCCATCTGCGTGATAGGCGCCCGCTCCGGCTGTCGCGAAGAGGTTAAGGAGGCAAGGTCGCTCGGGCTCAGGTTCGTCACTTCCAAGCAGGTCCTGGACCAGGGGATCCATGAGGTCATCGAAGCCTGGGACTCATCTTTCAGCCTGAAGGACAGACCGCTCTACCTCAGCATAGATATGGATGCCATAGACCCTTCCTTCGCTCCGGGGACGGGAACGCCGGAACCCTGGGGTCTTTCCACCTCGGTGATACAACACATCCTAGGCGAGCTCTATACCAACGTTCGCTCATTCGACCTTGTCGAGGTCTCGCCCGATTGCGAACCGTTCATAACCCCAAGCCTTGCCGGTAAGATGATAAGACAGTTCATAGGCCTCAAGGAGAAACGCAGGGTATCCCCGGACTGGTTGTTCAAATAGGGTAAATTCGCCCACCCCCCTTGCTCTTTTTAAAATGGTATGGACCAATGAGCGTTCCGGATGGGAACAGATTACGAAAGGGAGCTTAAAAAGCTCCTGGGGGGCGATATGGAGACCCTTCGCAGGCTCATGAGGACCTGCGATGCCTTCCAGTGCCAGGGCTACCAGATGATGGAAACATATCCCTTCATGGTGGTGAGGGGTGCGGGCTCCTTCGGTGTTGACCTTGTGGCTTTGAGGGGCGAGCTCTCCTTTCCCATTGAGGTGAAATCCTCCATCCATGAAAAACTATATCTCTCAAAGCCCAAGCTCAAGGAGCAGCTGGAGCAGTTCATAATCGAATGCAAGAGGGCCAATACGTTCCCTATCTATGCCTACAGGATGAAGAAGGTCACAGGTGATCCCTGGAGGGTCTTCACGATAAGGATCGAGGGTCTCAGGTACTTCTCGAGGCTCCTGAACGAGCGGATCCCACCCATAAGGGAGACATCGGGGGGCAACCACGTCCTGGAATGGGACGAAGGGATGCCCCTTTCAGTTTTCCTCCAAGAGCTCGGAAGGATGCTCTCTCAGACAGTCAGATGATATGTCCCATAACAGTAGTATTATTATCATGGAGGAAAGATACCTTCCATCCTGAAGTGCTCGGAGGACCATTTTGATTAAGGCAGCGACCATCGTTGGAGCGTTCTTATTGCTTTTGGCCCCTGTGATATGGGCCGATGGTCTCTCCTTTGATGTCGGATCGGAATATATTGATGGACATACCTCATCGGTCCTACCATTGCTCTATCCGACCAGAGGTCCCATGAACGGTTCCGTTAACGGTCTATACGGAGGGATCGTCAGGTACGATGACGTTGCTCTTCTCGTCAACGACAACTCCGTGATATCCCGAGAGATAGGGACCTATTTCGCAATGAGGAGAGGACTGCCGGTGGAGAACATCATAAACCTAAGCGTTCCCAACCAGGAGACCATCAGCCCTGGGGAGTTCGATGAGCTCGCAAGGCAGGTGCAGGAGAACCTCACGAAGAGAGGCCTGTCGGATAAGATACAATACATGGTCACGACCAAAGGTGTGCCTCTGAGGGTCTCTGGTAACAACTGGAGAATGTCGTCGGTCGACTCCGAGCTCATGCTACTTGATAGTATACTGGAAGGTTCCATTCATAGCAACGGATGGATAGATAATCCCTATTTCGAGTCATGGAAACCCTTCTCAAGGGAAACCTATGGCATCCGATTGGTCACAAGACTGGACGGATACACCAAGGAGGAGGCGATGAGGCTGGTCGACCTTGCCGAACCATCGCTCGGGGTCAGGGGAAGGGCGCTCCTGGACACGGACCCGACCAAGGGGTATTCGGCGAGCGGGTACGGTATTGGCAACTACTGGATGGTCAATGCCCATGATTGGCTGGTCGAGAACGGGCACGAATCCCTCCTGGATATGAACAACACGTTCAGAACGGAATGGACCAACACATCAGCCTATTTCTCGTGGGGGTCCAATGATGGGGACTGGGGGAAATGGCTCCTTTCCAATTCCGATTTTGAGAGGGGGACGGACACCGTTCCTGCCTCATGGACGCTTTTACAGTATGTGGGGAGCGCAGAGAGGTCGCAGGAGAACGTTGATGACGGGTCGTACTCCTTGAAGATGACAAGGTCCTCCATATACGACACTCTCCTTGCTGACCAGTCGTACAATACAGCCTATCTGGACCATAGGTTCATCTTCGAGGGAAGGGTCAACCTTGCCTCCGTCACAGGAGGACCTGCAAGGGCATTCGCTGAGGGGTTCGACCTGACCGGGAAAAAGGTATATTTCAAGGAGTTCTACAACAGGACAGGCTCACGTGCATGGGAGAGCTTTCAGGGAGTCATAGAGAATAGGTCTGATATGGTCCGGATAAGGGTTGTTATAGAACTAGC
>JBFYMY010000171.1:0-14095 GCA_041304645.1 Thermoplasmatales archaeon | reverse complement strand
TGACCTCCTCCCCTCTGTCATCGGAAATGGTGGTCATGAACGAGGTCGGCTTCCTGATGACGCCCTTCTTCAGAGCGTCCGCATAGTCCATGGGGATGTTGGGCAATGTCTCGGGCTCCTTGACGGGGACGATCTTCCCCTCGTCCTTGAGCTTTAGGAATGTCCTTGCTATCTCATCCCCTAGCGCATCGAAGGAGCTGGGTATTATGGCCCCGGCCTTCTTGAGCGTCGCGTTCTTTGCATCGGCGGTCTCTTTATCGCTGCCCGCCTTGGCGCCAGCATGCCCGAACTGGACCTCGGTGGGGAACACCTTGGAGCATGTACCCATCACCCAGAAGACCAGTGGTTTGGTCAGGAGCCCCTTGTTCATGGCTTCGACGACCTTGTACTCCTCGTCGCCGCCGAGCTCTCCCAGTGCGACCAACATCTTGACCTTCGGGTTCGCTTCGTACCTCAGGAGATGGTCCAGGAGGCTCGAGCCCGGGAACTTGTCCCCTCCTATTGCTATCCCCTCGAACACACCGTCGGTGTTGTGGGAGACTATGTTGAACATCTCGTTCAAAAGGCCTCCGGACTTGGTCACCAATCCCACCGAACCCCTTCTGTAGAGCCTCTGTTCCTTGATGTTCTCAAGGGTCCCGGCTGTGTTCCCTATCTTGAAGGTCCCAGCACCTATCCCTCCGACAGTCGCTGGGCCGATTATGACCTTCCCCTTGGACTTCGCCAGATGGGCCAGTTCCCTGGCCCTTCTCTCTGGAACGCCTTCGGCTATGACCGCTACGACCCTTATCCTATCGTTGAGGATAGCCTCCTTGGTAGAGGGATATGCTGACCTGAACGAAGCGAAGTTGACCATGACGTCTATGTCCGGGTGGGCCTTCGTGGCCTCACCGATAGTCGAATAGATCGGGATGAGGAGCTCGCCCTTCCCCCAGTGGGCCTGGTGGGTCCCGGGGTTACCCGGGTTCACTATGGCCGCGACGGAGGGGATCTCCCTTCCGCAGAGGAAGTCGAAGTCGAGCATCCTCTGGACGGCCCGCGTCTGCATGTTGTAGACTATGGCCCTGCTCTTTTCGCTGAAGAGTATGTACGGTTCCATCTATTTCACCCCCTTCTCATCCTCTTCGAGCGCCATTGGAATGATGTGCGTCATATGCGCTTCGGGGCCGAATACCTTTATGTTAAGACCCAGTTCCTTGCCCAATGTCCTCATCTTCTCGAGGCCGGCCTTGTAGTTGGGACCGCCCCTCCTGACATAGATCCTTACGCCTACCTGCTTCATCTTGTCGTTGTATTCTTTCAATGCCTGTATTATGCCCGTGAAGGTATTGGCGACATCTGTGAAGTTCGCTATGCCTCCCCCTATGATGAGTATCTTGTCCTTGCCGCTCTTGTGCTTCTCCTTGGTCATGAGCGATAGGAGCGTCCTTGCATAGAGATAGGTCTCTTCCGTGGAGGGGTCCCCTGAGTACTCCCCGTAATTGGCGAGCTCCTTGCTGAAGCCCTTATCGACAATGGTGTCGGCATAGACGACCGATGCGCCTCCGCCGGCCACCATGGTCCAGACCCTTCCCTCGGGGTTCAATATCGTCAGCTTGAGCGATGCACCGGTCTTCTCGTCAAGGGACTTTATGAAAGCTTCCTCCTTCGTGGGTTCCCTGCCGAAGGGCGATGGGAACTCGACCCCGTCCCAGACCCCTGCGTTCTGGAAAGCGGCAGTGTCATCAAGCATCGTCCTCATGTCCAGGACCCTGATCTTGCCATCGACTATGGTGAACGGGTTCAGCTCAAGGAGCGTCAGGTCGTGCCTTGCGAAGTACTGATACATACCCTTGAGGAAAGGTCCTACCACCTTTCTCTCCTCAGCAGGTATCTCCTTGATGATAGGTTCGACCTCCAGCTCCTGCTTTCCCAGCGGGGCAACCACCGCTTCCCTGACCGTGTCCCATACTTCCTCTATGTTCATACCGCCCTTGGTGGAAAAGAGGACATGGTCCCCGTCAGCGTCCATCTTCATAGCTGCATAGTATTCGATCTTGTGGGGGATGAACTCCTCTATAATGAAGTGGGAGAGGGTCCCAGAGACCTTGCCCACCTTGGCCTGCTTCCCCATCTTGGAGGTTATGAACTTCCCGGCTTCCTTGAAGGAAGCGTCAAGGAGCACCAGCCCGGACTTGCCCCTCTTGCCGAAGAGCTGGTCCGGTTTGACCACGAGCCGCTTGTTCTCGAGCCAGGGGTGCTCCTCAGTGAGCTTGTCCAAGTCGGTCTCAGCCGTCACCTGGACAGGGTCAGCCGCTATGTAATATGCCTCAGCGCCGTACTTAGGCATCATCCCGTAGAATATCCGCTTCGCATCGTATTCCCGTATCGCCCGTCTTGCCGTATTCCCACGCTCCGGAGGGACAAAACGATATGAACGAATAAATAATTAGGGGTCCATCTCGAAAGAGTGGATAATAAATAAAAAATTTATGGACAATTATTCTAAAATCAGAAGCTCCCGTCAATAATCGGTAAAAAGCAGAGCATGAAATATCCTATTGTGATGCCAATGAACGGACCGAGCTTCATTTCCACTGTCTGTTGAACTGACCCCTTTCATCCCTCGGGGGCGGACCTCTTCCGAAAGGTGATGTCCTCCTATCGCCGGGGATCGCTTCCTTCCTGGGAGCCGGTCTCTCCGGTCTGCCCCACGGCCTTCTCTGACCAGGACCGACCGGTTCATCCTCCGACTCCTTCATGAACCCTGCCTTCCCGCAGAACCAGTGGTGGGTCAGCGGTATGATGGATATCGTGAAGTTGAAGTAGAGGTCAAGATGGTGGTGCCAACCATGCTGCTCCCCGAATATGCCCATCCCCTTGGAGAACGTTCCCTCCCCGAAGAGCCAGTTGGGTATGAGCTCGGGCTGGGCTATGACGAAGTGGTAGAGGAAGTAGGTGAGGACGATCAGGGGCACGAGGTATACCAGCCTCCATACCACTCTTATGCCTGGACTCTCGACATCGCTGAAGTTCTTGGAATAGACCCCCATCAGAATGACCGGTATAAGGGGATAGGTCCCCATATAGAGGACATGATGCCATTTGTCCGTCGCACTGATGTCGCCCCAGGGAGCGACGAACTCCGTCAATCCGTAACAGATGTAGGCTATGGCCCCTCCGATGATGAAAGACCCTGCAAGTAGGATGACCCCTCTCAGCAGGTCGTTCTCTATCTTCAGCTCAGGAATGTAGTCCTTGAAGATGAGCGCTATCATGAGAGACATGATTATGGCCCATTGGCTGATGCTTAACATCCTGTTAGAGTGGAGCTCGTCGAAGGTTGCGGCGGAGAATGCCTGGACAACGCCTCCTTTCATGTAGAAGAGAGGCAGCCAGATGAGCCATATTACAAAGTACCAGAAGATGGCCTTTGCAGTGTCGTTCTTCATCCAGCTCAACAGCCTTCCCTTGAACATGAAGTCGTCGAAACCGTAGATGAAGAAGCCGAAGACTATGAAGGTGAAGTGGCCCGACATCACAATGCCCCCATTGTTAAGTAGCGCATGGTCAGGTGTCGGCAGTCCCAGGATGTGTATCATTATCATCTCGTTGACGAAGAAGATGAGGACCGCGCCGAAGATGGATACGAACTGCCTGAACAGACCGTTCATCTGTGGCTCGGTGGGCCTTCTGAAGTAATGGCTCTGGCAGATGGATATCAGAACGTAATATCCCAGCATCGGTGAATAATAGTTGAAGAAGAAGCTGGCCCCTTTCATGTTGTACATGAACAGGAGAATGGGAAGTCCTATCCCAAGTCCCAACAGCAGTCCGTATATCCAGGTCCTGTTGCCCCATTTCAGCTCGTATCCCATGTCCCGCATCCCCCGATCGATGTGTCAAGATAGAGAAGGTCGGTCCAGGCCCCAGCTTATAGGATGGCTGGTGGAACCGGAACCACCGTTCAGGCGAAGGTTAATTTCGGATAATAATCTTTCCGAGAACGCACAGCCCTATCTAAAACAATAAATAAAGAAAGGCCGCTTGGGTATCGCACCGTCCCATCCAGTCCCTTTAGGAAAGGGGAAGATATCCTATCCGGTGAGACGGTCCCATATAGGGGGAGTGTTTAGCATGTTCCAGGAGAAAGAGCAGTTCCTTACCACAGATGAGATAAAAGAGCTCCAGCTGGAAAGGTTGAAGAAGCAGGTCAAGAGGACCTACAAGAACGTCCCCATGTACCGAAAGAGGTTCGATGAGGCCGGTATTAAGCCCTCCGATATCAAGGAGCTCTCGGACATATCGAAGCTCCCCTTCACCTACAAGGACGACCTGAGGGACCATTATCCCTACGGGATAAGGGCCGTTCCCATTGAGCGCCTGAACAGGATCCATGCATCATCAGGGACCACCGGCATCCCGACGGTCGTATCATACACGAGTAAGGACCTGGACACATGGTCCAACCTTATGGCAAGGTGCTATTCCTGTGCCGGGGTCACCGAGAACGATCTGATCCAGAACGCTTACGGTTACGGTCTGTTCACGGGAGGTCTAGGATTCCATATGGGAGCAGAGAGGCTGGGCGCCCTCGTCATACCAACAGCGACCGGGAACACCAAGAGGCAGATCAAGATGATGAAGGACATGGGCTCCACGGTCATTTGCTGCACACCTTCCTATGCGGTATTTCTCATAGAATCGCTGACAGAGGAAGGGGTCGATCCTTCGGACCTGAAGCTGAGGATAGGCATGTTCGGAGCAGAGCCCTGGTCCGAGGAGACGAGGCACCACATCCAATCGTCCCTGAACATCAGGGCACAGGACCTCTACGGGATGTCGGAGCTCTACGGTCCCGGGGTCGCTGTGGAGTGCGAGAGGCAGGACGGCCTCCATATATGGGCCGATGAGTTCCTTATAGAGACCATAGATCCCGACACACAGGAGGTCCTACCTCCAGGCACCAGGGGAGAGATGGTCTTCACCATGCTTACAAGGGAGGCCATGCCCCTCCTGCGTTACAGGACCAAGGACCTGGCCGTCATAAACTGGGAGAAATGCGCCTGCGGCAGGTCGCATCCCAGGGTCATGAGGATAAGGGGACGCTCCGATGATATGCTCATAGTTGGTGGGGTCAATGTCTTCCCATCCCAGATAGAGGATGTCCTCATGTCCATAGATGAGCTCGGAGAGCAGTTCCAGATAATACTGGAGACCGACAGACTGGACCATTTGAACGTCCAGGTCGAGGTCTCACCCGCTCATTGGGGGGTGGCGGAAAAGGTCCTTGCAGGTAAGGTCGAGGAAGCCCTTCAGGCCTCCCTTACCCTCAGGGCTAGGGTCGAGCTGGTGGCCCCCGGGACCATACCAAGGACCGAGGGGAAGGCAAAGAGGGTCATAGACAAGCGCAAGATGATATGAGGTCCTAACCGTAGAAAGGCCTATCATGGCATGTAATCACTTGTACATGCCTGTATATGCATTATTTTTCATACTTTGTACTGGATGGGATAATCATATAAACAACCAGAAATCATAATAAGTCCTGGCAGATTGGGTAATCTGCCCGACCCAAAACGGGAGGCTGCTTCTTGGACCTGTATAGGACAATATCATTGGCTGTTGTCGCACTTTTCATTGTTACGGTCATCCCAGGTATGGGGAAGGGAGATGTAACTGAGCATATAAACGAAAATGTTGCAGCAGGGTCCACTTCCTTTTCGGTACCTGTGGACCTGACATTCGATGTCTCTGGGGTGGAGATCATCAGTTCCCAAGGTTATTCTTGGTACTATCATCCGGAGGGAAGCCTCTCTCCCGTTCCTGGCGAACCGGCCCTTCCAGTCTTCTACTACGATTATATGGTCCATCCATACGCCTTCGACATCAGGTTCGAACTGCTCTCCTCCACAATTTCCATACATCCTGTTGATATCCCGGTAATGGGGGTCCCGGAACCTGCAGCGTACAGCGAACCCTCGGATATCCCACCCTCAGGACCGACAAGACCGGTCGATATCCCCGTTACCTATCTCAGCGAAGGCCTCATCAGGGGGGTCAAGGTAGCTGCCCTCAGGTTCGACCCTATGCTCCTTACCACCGGAGGTCATATGATCGTCCATGAGGAGGTGCATGGGAAGCTTACATTCGAGGTGGATAACGATAATGTCCATGACACCGTGGTCCCAATTCTCAGGGAGACCTCGGTGTTCAGGGAGATGTTCGAGACCGGGCTCATGAACCCCCAGGACCTCTCCCGTTTCGGAGCTATGAGGTCAATGGTCCCATTTGCTCCGATCCAGACCGAGGATGTGCAGTACGTGGTCATAACCGACAAGACCAAGACCGGGACCTCGTTCAAAGCCCTCGTCGATTGGAAGGTCCAGAAGGGAGTGCCTTCGAAGATCGTCGATACATCCATGATATACGCGAACTACACCGGGGTCGATAATGCCGAGAAGGTGAGGAAGTTCATCATCGATGCGAAGAACATTTGGGGCACGGAGTTCGTTCTCATAGGCGGTGACACTGGCGTCATCCCTGTAAGGAAGGTCTACAATTCCGCGAACGGCTATTCCTCCTCGGCGGACCCGACCGACCTTTACTACTCCGACCTTGACGGCACCTGGAACGGCGACGGTGATACGACCTGGGGAGAGACCTCGGACGGTGTGGACATGAGACCCGATATAATCGTCGGCAGGGCTCCTGTCCAATCCGTTGCGGAGGCGAACACCTTCGTCACGAAGGCCCTCAAGTACGAGAAGGACCCCCCTAAGGGCTACCTGGACAATGCCACTCTCGCAGGGGAATACCTTGACAGCTATACCAATTCGTCAAGGGGTCTTGACAACATCAAGACCAACCTTCTCACATCTAATTTCAAGAGCACATCGATGTATGACAGGTCCAATGGCGTTTATGGCAACCTCAACAAGCCCAATTTCATGGCCCAGATAAACAAGGGCGCCTCTTTGATATTCCATGCGGGCCACAGCAACTGGAACGTGATGTCGGTAGGGTCATGCTCCAACAGCGACCTCTACAACGGGGACATCAAGAACTACAACGGCGGAAACAAGGTCGGTGTCATAAGCTCGGTCGGCTGCATAGCGAACAAGTTCGACCAGGACGACTGCATAGCTGAGCTGCATGTCATGGAAGCGGACGGAGGCACGATCGCCTACATCGGGAACAGCAACTACGGATGGTACTCCCCCGGCAACCCTGGCGGCGGTCCATCGGATGTGTTCCAGTACAGGATCGCCTACGAACTGTTCAAGAACGGAAAGGACAGGGTGGGGACCCACTTCGCCGAGGGGAAGAATTACTACGCCGGCTCATCGTCCAGTTACAATTCCTACAGATGGATAGAGATGTGCCTGAACCTGATAGGCGACCCGGAGATGTTCGTGAGGACAGCCGAGCCTGCCCTTCCGAACCTCACGCTTCCCGAGAGGATAGGGATAGACACAACGGACATACAGATAACGGTCAGGGACAGCAAGGGGAACCCGGTAAAAGGGTCCCTTATATGCCTGGAGCAGGATGGGAAGCGGACATACAACAAGACCAATGCCCAGGGTCTTTCCGACATAGCACTTCCGATATCGGGCAAGTCCTACCTGAACCTCACGGTGACTGGACAGAACTTCCTACCTTACATGACCAACATCAGTCTAGATACGATACTCCCCTCCATAATTCTCAACGACCCATTTTCAGCCTCGACGGGTGACATATCTCAGTTCAATTGTACCCTTTACGACGAGTACGGCATATCGAGCGCGATAGCGGAGCATTTCACCAATACCAGCGGAAATAATGTATCCGGTTCGGTACAGCTCAACGAAGCCAACGGGTCCTGGACAGGTGAAGTCAGAGCGTTATGGAACTCGACCGAACCCCTGGTGTTCAGGATCGCGGCAAGGGACGGTTCAGGCAACTGGAACCGCACTGATTGGATGCAGCTTGAGGTCATAGATGATGATAGGCCCTTCATGGTCTCCGACCTGACATCGGCAGAAGGAAGGACAGGCGACATGCATGATATCGTAATGGTCGTCAACGATAACATAGGGGTCAAGGAGGTCCTGCTCAAGGTGGGTTGGAAGGAAGACGAGCCCTTCGGGACAGGCCAGATGGACCTTGCCGGTGACGGTGTTTTCAGGTGTTCTCTCGATGTCCCATCGGGCAGGGACGGTACTCTGGTCTATGAGGCCTTCATGACGGACGCAAGCGGCAATGATAACAGGAGCGGTCCGGGTTATGTGACCGTCATGGATGACGACCCGCCCATCTTCCTAGAGGACCTGTCGGATACGGCCGGGACCACGAGCGATGAGGTCTCCCTCAGAGTGAGGGCCCTGGACAATATAGCGATATTCGAGGTCAAGGTGGACTACTGGAGCCCGGTGAAAGGGTTCATCGGGTCAGGGACGATGGTCGAGGACGATGGAGGGGTCTGGTCCCATGCTTTCCTGGCCCCATCTGACCTAATAGGTGGTATCGAGCACAGGTTCAGCGTAATGGACCTGACAGGCAACAAGAACCTATCCAAGACCGCGACCACTGTCATAACCGACAATGATATCCCCATGGTGCTGCCGGACCAGATACCGCCAAAGGTGACGACAGGAGAGCCTTTGACGGTCAAGGCAACGGTACTCGACAATGTTGGCGTCAGTTCGGTGGAACTTGTCATAAGCTATGGGTCCCTTAGGTCCGAAAGGGTCGATATGGTCATTGATGACGGGAGCAGGTATGTGGCATTGGTCCAAGTACCCTCGGGAGGTTCGGGAGAACTGACCTTCCACATAGAGGCCTTTGACAGTTCGGGCAATCCCAACAGCTCCGCTGCGAGGTCATCAAAGATAATCGATAACGACCCGCCAAGGGTCCTATCCATAAGGACGATGTCATCCGTCAATGCCGGCGGTGTCCTGGACGTTTATATAGAGGCTCGGGACAACCTAGGCCTAGAAAAAGGTGTCCTGACCTGGTACCTCTCGGGCGATGGTTACCGAAGGGATATCGAGATGGACCTCGCTAATGACATGTTCACGACGAGCATAGAAGTTGACCAGAAGGCTTACGGTTACATTTACTGGACGAGCGAAATCACTGATGCTGCCGGTAACTCCGTAACCACGAAGAAAGTAGAGGTGAGGATAGTACCGCCTCTGGTCCTGCCGGACCCCATTGATGATGAGCCCGAAACGCCCAGGGTCCCGGTCCGTGGTGAGGACCTTGACAATGATGGGATGGACGACCTTTGGGAGCATACGAACGGTCTGGATATCACATCCGATGATTCTGAAGGCGATCCCGACGGGGACGGTGCGACCAATCTTGGGGAGTTCCTCAAGGGCACGGCTCCCAGGGACGCCCTCCACTATCCCGTTGATGACGATGAACAAAAAGGGACGCCCGGAGAGAGGGACACAACCTACATCATAATGATAACTGGAGGGGCGCTCTTACTGCTCCTGGGTTTCATAGCCTCGCTTCTTTTGTTCAGAAGGGTCTGATGAGATGGGAAGAACCCGTATGACCCCCATTTTCTGGTAAGATTATTATCGGATGCTACCACTGAGGTAATAAGGTCCTTCAGGAGGTAACGAAATGAGGTCTGGAAGGGTAACTGCAGTATTGCTAGTATTTACGATGGTCCTTGTATCGTTGGGGGCGATGGGCGATGTCGCACCGGGCTTTGCACCGCCCCCGAAATATCATAATGCGGCCGTTCATGTGACGCTCGAGCACCCCAATGGGACACCAGCTAAGGGATATCAGATAGCCCTCACCAGTTCTGAAGGGTCATGGGGTGGTCTCACCGGTTTTACGAATTCCACAGGCAGGGTCACTCTCTCGGTCCCATATTATTTCTGGGGGCCGCAGTACGTCTATGCAGTGGACACCTCCCTCACCCACAGGGTGGACAAGACCAGGCTTCTCATCGAGCCGGATGGCATCTATTATCTGGATATGCTGGTCAACACTGACCTTGTCAAGGACAGAAAGGTCCATGGGACACTGACCAATAGAAGCACTGGCCTGCCCCTTGGTGGCATCTCTGTATCGTTCGGTGGTAGGGACATCTACGATAATTTCGTCTCTTTCGGGAACACCACCGGTTCGGACGGAAGATATTCGTTCAATGTCCCCTTCATTCCCGACAGGACCTCTCTTGAGACCTCAAGCGAAGCTCACAAACCAGCCTATGCTCTGTTCTTCATGGAAAAGGATGTGTTCGATTACAGGAAAGACCTGGTCCTTGTACCTCTCCCAAGGTCCCCTATGGACGTACAGCTGAGGTTCATCAACACAACGACCGACGAAGCGATAACCGACGGCTCCTTCTATATGGTGGGAAATGTCCAGCATCTTGACCACTGCGGCGTCTATGATTTCCCGACCGTGAACGGCCAGGGTTACATGCAGACCACTGCTGAAGCGGGAGAATATGTCATCAGCATGGATGATTCGATATCCTTTAACAATGTGTCCTATATGTTCCAGACATCGCTCATCGTAAAGGACCAGGCGATAAAGAGGGATGTTCATCTTGAGCTGCCGGACCTTGCTCCCATCGAAGTGAGGATATGGAACGGGACAGCACCCATAGCATACAACGAGGTCATGTACAGCGATAGGACCTATTCGGGGGAAGGTATCCTGGACTATCAGGGCTATTCGATAACCGATGTCCGGGGATATGCCCGCTTCGGGGTCCCGAGGGATAGGAAGGTCATCATTCGTTGCTCGCCATATGGTTTCCAACCGATACAATTCGAGTTCGACCCGTCCGTACACACAGAACCATTCTGGGCTAACCTGACAGCGGTGAAGGTCCCTATCGTGGCTCATCCGACAGGCACGGTCACCGTGACGTTGACGGACCCTGGTAATGGGGTGAAGGTCCCCGGATTCTATGTGAACATGTTGGGATATTATGGGACAGAGACCTTCAGTTACAATTTCCAGGCCAACAGCACCGGTTTCGCCACACAGATGGTCAGGGCCGGTCACTACGAATATCTTGATGCAACTAGCCCTCTCGGTGATGCGTCCTACGGGTCGTTCGAGGTCCCTTTCGGAGGGAACGTCCCTATAGGACTGAGCCTTGAAAGGAACACCTTCCATCTAGCACAGGTCAACTGCACGTTCGATGTGGTCGGTCCGGACGGCGCTCCTTTACCAGGGCTGTTCATCCGATGGGACAATAATTACGAGGGTGGGGCCATGTGGTCCTCCATAACCACTGATATGAACGGGAGCGTCCTACTTAGGGTCAAGCAAGGTGAGCTCTCTCTGACCAGCGGTCTGTCGGGATTCGATGGCGTGAATCAATATGTGTTCAAAGGTATGGCCACGGAAATAGGCAGCTCTGATGTTGACCTGGGTACTATCACTGCCTATCCAGCCTTGCCCACATACCCCTATACTGGAACTGTGACGGACGTGGTCACGGAGGACCCCCTTGCCATGGTCTACGTGTCCGCGATATCATACCATACCGAAGAGGGTATTCCGACCAGGAGCTACCTCAGGGACGACCCGGATTCGACCCAACTATCCTACCTGGAATCCTATTCCGAGGGCAGCGGTGAGATCAGGGGCTGGGGGAGCGACCAGGTCCTCCTAACAATACAGAGGGAGGACCATCTTCCCAAGGGTATCTGGGCGAGCGAGTTCGGCAGAGGGCCTCTGGGGACCATTGAGCTCGAACCGCTGCCGGTAATGGGTTCCTTCGTCTCGGGCAGTGTGGTCGATGGGGCGGACGGGCCGATCTGGTCGTACATCGAGGTCTTTGATAGGGTGCGGGACACCCCAGAGGCCATTGCCCAATTCAGTATGGTAGAAGAGGGGAAGTTCAATATCTCATTGTACCCGGGCGAGTTCACCATGGTCTATAGTTACGGAGAGGAGAAGGACTGGGTGGATGTGACGGTGCCATCCGAAGGACTTTCAGGTCTGAAACTCGTGTATCGTCCGAACGCCGAGATAGAAGGGTTCGTGAAAGATAGCTCCGGTTCAAGGAAGGTCGGTGTGGAGGTCAAGCTCCTTGATACATCGAGCGCAGTCCCCGTGGTAGCTGCTGTAACGACCACCAACAACATGGGGTTCTACGACTTCAAGGCCTACCAGGGCAGTTATCGGGTAACTATCGAAAGGAGCGAGCAGTACAATGCATACCTAAGCCCCCTGCTCACCAGCGATGGAGTGACCGACCTGGACCAGAACATAGCCCTCCTCAACAGGACCCAGGCCGATATCACGGGTAAGGTCATTGGCAGTGGCGGTCCCTACGCGGAAGGTGTGCCATGGGCTACGGTCAGGCTGCTTGCATCGGATAATTCGACCCTTCTGGAGGTCAGCTCTGATGATTCGGGCAGCTACAAGTTCGTTGATGTCTCCCACGGGACTGGTCTGAAGCTATTTGGTGCTCCCCCAGCGAACCTGACGGGTGAGGTAGGGGTAGGCACTGGTTACCTGCCAGCATTGGTGGGTGGTCTGACAGTTGATGGCTTCCAGGTGGCAAGGGACATAGAGCTCGAGTACTACGTTCTGCCCCCGCCCGTGTTCGTCAATATCACTGATTTCGGTCCCAAAGGGACAGAGGTCGCCCTTGATGCGGATATCTTCGTTGGGTTCTCGGTCCCGGTGAACAGGTCCAGCGTCGAGACGGCCATCACGATGACCCCGGGGCTTGCGAACCTGAGCTTCGTTTGGGATGCGAACTCGACGATGGTAACGATATATCATGCTCCGTTCCTGCCCAATACGACCTACTCCGCTGCTGTCGCCAATACCACCATTTCCCTGAAAGGGGTCAGGATGTGGAACATGAGCGGGTTCGAATGGAGCTTCACGACGGTCAGGGAGATCCCGCAACCCCCGCCCATCGAGAGATGGGAGATATTCACTGCAGATGCATATGTCGATCAGAACGATAAGGACGTCTCGGTCGAGGTCTCTGGCAGGGCCAATATGACCATTTACATCGTCATAGAGGGAAAAGGGTCCTACAAGCTCACCGGGGTCATGCTGGGGGACAATGGGACATATACGGTCACCATACCTGGGAGCACCTTCGACTGGAACACCACCTATACCTACCACTTCAGCAACGTGACGGCGGGGCCAGACCTTGCACCAGCCTTTGCAGGGACCTTCAAGACCCCTGTCCAACCCATCATACCGGACGATGACGATGATGATGACGATGATGATGACGACGGGTTCCTTGGAAAGCTCGGGACCGCGGGGACATGTCTGATACTAGGCATTGTCCTCTTGATCATCATCGTTCTTGCAGTATTGGTTTTCGTACTCGTCAGGAGGAAGGGGGAGGAAGAGGAGGAGATGTCCTGGGGCGAGGAATGAACATCAGAATGTCCTATGGAGAGTATATCACCATAGCTTTATCGACCGGTACTTCGATTCGGCCCTGAACCATTCAAATTAAATAAGAGCCTACGACCCTACCATTCCAGGGTATATCTGTGGTCAGAGAATTGTTAGTGCTTTCCATAGCCACGATTGTCCTCCTATCATCCGTATCGCTGTTCATAGGTGATGGAACCCCACGAAAAGATGTCCCAAGTCTAGACCATCAGCTCTGGCCATCCTTCAGGGGTGGTCCGAACCATACTGGGACCAGCCCTGTTGACACCTCCCTGAACAATGGTAGGATAGTGATGAAGTTCGACACCTCTGCCCCTGTCTATTCTTCACCAGCAATAGCCAATGATGGGACAATTTACATAGGTTCATTGGACGGTACCCTATACTCGCTCTTTCCCAACGGTACGGTGAAATGGTCCTTTCAGACAGGTGACAGCATCTATTCCTCACCGGCCATAGGCCCCGATGGGACCGTTTACATCGGATCGATGGATGGGACCCTCTATGCATTTGGCGTCCATGGTAACAAGGTCTGGGAATATCCTACCGGGGGGCCTATCAGATCGTCCCCTGTCCTTGACAGGGATGGGAACATCTATCTTGGTTCCAGGGACGATCACCTCCATTCGGTGAGCCCTGGTGGATCGATGAGGTGGACCTTTCCCACAGAGGGGGATGTGGATTCCTCTCCTGCGGTCGGACC
>JBFYMY010000170.1:0-2576 GCA_041304645.1 Thermoplasmatales archaeon | reverse complement strand
ATACCATCTACCTCGAACTTGTTTTCCCTGCCCTTGCGTTTGCAGGATATGATGGACATGCCTTCATGGAATATTGGTACCATCGAAGCTATGCATTCCATCCAATGGTCCACCATCTCCGGAACACATCCATTCGTTGGCATAACGACCGAACCCACTGCCCTCTCGGCCCTTGACGAATAAATGTCCAAGACATTTGGGGTATTGTCCCCGCCCACAATATGGCAGCAGGCGTAACTACCATCCATCATATGCTCAAGGGTGTCAAGTAAGGCCCGAATGGTCTCAATGGACCCCCTGTTCAAAGATCCCTTAAGGAACTGGTCGTAGCTAACGAGAAGTTCGTCCAAGGTAAGTTCCTTTGGATAGGTGACCTTGCCTTCTTTCATCTGACCATTATATACAATGACCTGCTTTGTATTAATGGTTATGAACTTGACCCTTTCATCATGATAGACAACCTTAGGCAATGGCAAGTATTATTAGATGAACGATGATTTCATAAAACGTTATGATGAAGGTCCTTATAGCCGAGGATGACCCGGTGACCAGAAAGAAGCTGGTCGCCCTGCTGGAAGATTGGGGATATGGGACCGAGAGCGCCCCTGACGGTTCATTGGCCCTTGAGATGATGAGAAAGTGGAGCTCACCGGGGCTGGCCCTGGTGGACTGGGAGATGCCGGGACTAAAGGGGACCGAGCTCTGCGAGACCGTCAGGAAGGACCCCTCCCTTCGGACCGATTATCTCATAATGGTGACCTCCAAGGGAAGGAAGGAGGATATGCTCAAGGGGTTTTCTTCCGGGTTCGATGATTATCTCACAAAACCCTTCGATGCTGAGGAGCTTAAGGCCAGGGTCCGTGTCGGCGAGAGGATCCTCTCACTTGAGAAGGAGCTCAGGGACAGGGCAGCGGATGCCGAAGGGAACTACGGAGACCTGCTCGAATCCTTCTCCGGGGGCGTCATCCAGATCGATATGGACGATATGTCCGGACCGAATACCGGCATCAAGGTGATATCTGCCAATCTGAGGTTCTGCTCCATGCTCGACCTTACCAGGGAAGATATCATCGGGTCTGGCCTTGACAGGTTCGTCCATCCGGGCGACCATGAGAAGGTGCATAAGCTCCTGCTTCGCAGGGGACCTGATGCGGGATGCTTCGATAACGTGGAAACGACATTGATGAGGAAGGATGGGAGTACGCTCTATGCTCGCTCCGGCATCATAGAGCTGGTAGGCCGGGGGACAGGGATAAGAACGATGCTCCTGACCTTCGAGGACATTACCAAGGAGAGGACGACACATCTAGGATTGATGAGGCGGACCTTGAACTACCGCATAGATGAGGGGAAGGTCTATCTGGTCCTGGATAAGGCACCCTCAACGTCCCTGCAAGCCTTCAAGGACCTTTTAGGCATAGGTTATCACGGAACCGTCCTATCAAGAAGGGAAGAGGCAGATCTCAGAAGGATGGTCAACGGGAGCTTCAGCTTCCGCTGGGTATCTGGGACGGACGTTGGGGGCTCCATTCCCCCCGACCCCAAGGTGCTTGGCACATTGATCAAAGGCCTTCCATCCAAAGAGGTCCTGCTGCTGGAAAGATTGGACTATCTCATCTCAAGGAGCGGCTTCGATGAGGTCCTGCGTTTGGTCCAGACCATCAGTGAATCTACAATGCTCAAGGGGTCCATTGCCATCCTGAGCGTGGACCCCGCAACACTGTCGGACAAAGAAAGGGCGCTCCTCATGAACGAATGCGATGAGATGGAGCCCTATTTCAGGTCGAACATCTCCGAAGACCTCTACAAGGTCTTGAAAGTCGTCCAGAAGAGGACCTCCATGCACCTGGACGCATCGCTCTCATCCATAGAGGAAGAGCTCGAGCTCAGCCGCCCCACATCAAGGAAGAGAGTGAGACAGCTCCTTGAGTTCGAATTCCTCACAGAGGTCCTAAAAGGCAAAGAGAAGACCTATCTCCTCACTGATAAAGGCCGGCATATAGTGGAATGAACTGGGACCTTTTCAGACCTTTCAGGATATTTTCTAGAACCATTTTCTATACTGAAATCCATAGAACGGTTCATGAACAGGTTGGCAGGCCACGAAGATGCATACACAAGGACCATAGTTCTGATCCTTTATCCGAATGACCGGACCGAGGGCTTAGTCTCTGAATAATTAGAGGTGAGATGAAATGACCCTTGAGAGGTACAACCCGATCGTGATAGGATTCATAGGCCTTTTCACGCTCTTCTCCATCAATATCGGGTTCGACCTGGTCCCGGACATTCAGGCCCCTGCCGATGCGGAACAGACGAACCCCTTCGTCACCAGTGATGGGACATATCACCGGTATGCGAGGGTCCAGGGTGATAGTTTCCAGATAATAGCGAATGACCAGTGGACAGACATCCTTGTCAAGGGAGTGAACATTGGAATGGCAAAGCCAGGTCATTTCCCCGGTGAGGCCGCCATCACCTATGATTAATACCTCAGATGGTTCGACCAGTTAGGGGAGATGAACGCCAATGCCGTGAGGACCTATTCCATCCACCCGCCCCAGTTCTACAGAGCG
>JBFYMY010000169.1:0-3986 GCA_041304645.1 Thermoplasmatales archaeon | reverse complement strand
CCCTCGCAGTGGATGTAGGATATCTCCTTCATCTTCAACGCACCTTCTAGGGCGGTAGGGTAGTTGATGTACCGTCCAAGGTAGAAAGCGTTCTCTGCCCCTCTGAACCATTCTGCCTGCTCCGCTATCTTCGAAACGTCCTTGAGTACGCCCTCGACGGCCCTTATCGTGGTCCGAAGGTGCCCCTCAACCGATCTGTACTCGTCCCTGCTGATATACCCGGTGCTAAACCCCACGTACGAGGAGATCAGGTACATCATCATGAGCTGGGATGTGAACGTCTTGGAGGCGGCGACCCCTATCTCGGGGCCCGACCTCAGGTAGAGGGTCAGGTCCGTCTCCCTCGTTATGGTGGAACCGAGGACATTGGTTATGCTCAGGGTCCTGTTACCTCTCTTCCTGGCCTCCCTGGCGGCCATTATGGTGTCAAGCGTCTCGCCGCTCTGGGTTATGAAGAGCATCAGGGGGTCCTCTCGGACATGGTCGGCGAACCTGTACTCCGATGCCATGGACGCCTCGACCGGCATCCCGGTGAACTTCTCGAAGAGGTATTTGCCCACCATGCCCGCATGATAGGAGGTCCCGCAGGCGATTATCCTGGCCGTATTGGCCTTTGACAGTGCTTTGGGGAGGGTCGCCTCCTCCGACCTCCAACCGGACAGTGTCTGGTGGAGGGACCTGGGCTGTTCGTATATCTCCTTGATCATGTAATGCTTGAAGCCCCCCTTCTCCGCGTCCTCGAGGGACCATTCCACTTCCTTCCAGGGCCTCTCGGCCGGACCCCCATCTATCCTCTCTACATGGATGCCATCCCTGGTCAGGGAGGCCATGTCACCGTCCTCGAGGTAGAGGAACCTGTTCGTGTACTTCAGGAGGGCGGTGACGTCGGAGGCTATGAACGAGCCCTTGACACCCTTCCCAAGGACCATGGGGCTCTTCTCGCGGGCGCAGACCATCTGGTCCTGGTGGTCCCGGTGCAGGACCACGATGGCATAGGACCCCTCGAGTCTGCGGACCGCCTTGCGCACCGCCTCGAAAAGGTCCCCATCAGATCCCTTATATTCCTCGGCTATGAGGTGGGGTATGACCTCCGAATCGGTCTGGGAAAGGAAGACATGGCCCTTCGATATCAGCTCCTCCTTGAGCTTAAGGTGATTGTCTATGATGCCATTGTGTATAACGGCCACTGTGCCCTTATCGTCGGTATGTGGGTGGGCGTTGATCAGGTTCGGGACGCCGTGCGTGGCCCACCGGGTATGGGCTATACCTATGCTCGATGCGATGTGCTCCATCTGGGATTCGAGCACCGATATCTGGCCTGGCCTCTTCTGGACGTTCATCACATTCCTACCATGGTCGGTATATAGCAGCGCGACGCCCGAGGAGTCGTAGCCACGGTATTCTAGCCTCTTAAGTGAATCCAATAGGATGGTAAGGGCGTCGGAATGACCTATGTATCCAACTATGCCGCACATATCCATCACCCCTCAAACAGCGTTCGTCCCGTCCGGAAGGTTGTCCCTCACATGCCTCTGTGGTCCGACCCTGCAGCAATTGCCCAGGAGCACACCCTGGCCCAGGCTCACATGGTCGGAGATGACGCAGTCCGAGCCAACGATCGCTCCCAGCTTCTTTTTCGTGAACCTCTTCTCGAGCAGGATGGTGTTCTCGCCCTGCTCTATGCCGAACATGTCCCCAATCCTGCACCCGTTCCCGATCACGGACCTGTTCACGGAGGAATGCGTTCCGAGCACTGTATCGTCCATGATGATGGAGCCCTTTACAACCGTGAACGGACCTATGGCGCAGTTCTCCCCTATCGACGTGTTGGGCCCGATATAGGCTGACGGACCTATCGAGGTTCCGGGCCCTATCACGGCCGGTCCCTCTATTACCGTATTGCACCGGACCCTGGCACCCGCACCGATGCTCACCGCGCCCTTGATCACGACACCCTCCTCGACCGTCCCGGCCGATTCCCTGGGTGCTGAGGCAAGTATATGCTCGTTTATGGTAAGCAGGTCCCAAGGATATACCGCATCCAGCCAGGTATCTATTGTTATCACCTTCACCGGCCGTCTGAGGGCTTCCTCGGTTATGCACGTCGTCAAACGGAGCGGCTCTCCCAGGTCCTTCGTGCCAAGGAGCTTGAATATCCCCTCGTCCAGCAGGTAGGTCCCGGTGTTGATGAGCGATGAGTTCGAAGGGGTCCTCTGGTCCCAAAGAGCGAGAGCGACGATGGAAGGGGTCCCGCTCGATACCAGGTCCTCAGTTATCTTGTGCTTCTCATGGATGGCTATCAGATGGTCCTCACGCGTCGTGACGACGCCGTACTTGGATGAGTTGGCGGAGGTTGCCGCCAACATCCCCCATTCCCCCTCGGGGACGGAAATGAGCATCGATAGGGCCTTCTGGGACACTATGGAATCACCAGGCACAACCAGGAACCTTTCGCAGACCTTGCTTTGGTCCATTTGGGGTCCTCCGCAGACCTTGTCCCGGGCCTGGTGGAGAGCATGGGCCGTCCCCAGCTGGAACTTCTGCTCGACGTACTCTATCCTCATTCCGAGCTCCTTGCCGTTGCCCAGATGGTTCATAACCTTCTCCTTCTGGTATCCGACCACCAATACCAGGTCCCGGATGCCGCAGGCGGCAAGGTTCTCAAGCACGTGGGAGATTATCGGTCTGTTGGCTACGGGGAGCATCCCCTTGCCCCTGTCGCCGGTCAGAGGGCGGAGCCTCATACCCTCACCGGCAGCGAGAACGACGGCCTTCAAGAGTGTCACTTCCTCATGGTTTAACGAACGGCCCGATTATAGATAACTTTCCCAATAAGATGCCTGGAAAGCGAGCTAGGGACCTCATTTGGTCGGCCAACGGCAGACAGGAGATGGGGCATCTGGCCTCAAAGGGTATCATCGATTATCCTTGTGATCTCCTTTTCCAGCTCCACCTGGACGTCCTTCTGCAGCTCCTCCGGGGCCGTCCTGAGCCCCAGCCTGACCGATGCCTTTGCTATCTTCATGGCTGCAAGGGTCTGCTTGAGCTTGGCCTGGTAGTATTCCTCCAGCGCGCTCTTCAGCTCCTGCTTGAGCTCCGGGTTCTCCTCCAGGGCTTTGAGGACCTTCTTCTTTATCTCGTCCTTGACCAGGTCCCTAGCTACCTCCAACAGCAGGTCCTCCCCGCCCAGGACCTCCTCCAAAGAGGATGAGAAGAGCTTCCCGATGTTCATCTCGTCCGACAAAACTTCCACCTATCCGGTAGATGTGTCGTTCGGTTTAATAAGGTTGGCCCCTGCCTCAGGACAGGACCTTGGAAGCTGCATCGAAAAGTGACCTGCCGCTCGCCTTTCCGCCCGCCTCGTTCTTGAGGAGGCCCATGAAGGGGCCGGTGTGGCCCTTCCTGAAGCGCTCTACGAGCTCGGGGTCCTTCTTCGCGGCCTTCCTCACCGCTTTGACCAGGTCCTTCTGGCCCATGGATACGGGATAGACCTTCTTCGCTGCATCTGCAGGGGATAGGGCCTCCTTGACGACCAGGGTCGCTGCCTCAGAGAACATATCAGCGGGCAGGACCCCGTCCTTTACCAGTTCGAACAGGTCCAGCAGGGTCCTTCGGTCCAAAGAGTGGATGGCCACCCCCTTGCGCTTCAGGGAGGTGAGCTTCTCCATGAGCGCCAGGGAGCAGAACCTTGCATCGCAGCCAGAACCCACGGCCTCCCTGTAGGCATGGATATTATCGGAGACTATCAATCGATGGGCTACGGTCGCAGGGACCCCTGCAGATACCATCTCGGCCTCCTCTTCCCAGAACGGTCTTGGGACCAGGGTATTGACATTGTCAAGGACCGCCTTCGTGACGACTATGGGGGGCCTGTCGGTATCGGGATACATCCTGTCGGGTCCCGGCAGTATCCTCTCGAAGGTCGTCGTATGGGGGTCCAGCACCTGCCTTGTCTCGTTCGGGACACCGAAGAATGCCTCCTTGGA
>JBFYMY010000168.1:0-3235 GCA_041304645.1 Thermoplasmatales archaeon | reverse complement strand
TGGGAGCTGAGGGTAAGAGGCTCCTGGGAACGCTCCCGACCTGGGAAGAGGTGTCGAGAAGGGTTCTTTCAGAATACATGTTCCTTTGGAAAGGCCTCAAGTAGAGCAAGTTTTCATAATTTGAATTATATAATTTGAATTACATAATTATAAATATGATATTTACCATCATGATGACCATGAGGCTCGAGTTCGGTAGGACCGAGATGAAAGCGATTAAGGAAGATTGGACCCTTGTTTACGGCAGGAGAAAGGTCGGAAAGACCTATATGCTTAGACATTTCCTCGATTGGGACCTGTATGTACACATCGGCAGGGAGGGGACCATTTGGTTCGATGGCGAAAGGTCCGGCAGGTCCTCTTCTTTCATGGAGATGACAGAACTCATCACAGGGATGTTGAGAGAGGGAAAGAAGGTCGTACTGGATGAGTTCCAAAGAGTTCCGTTGGACTACCTGGAAAGGATCACTGTCGCCCATCCGTCCGGGTCCCTTGTCCTATCCGGTTCATCCATGGGAATGATCCATAAGGTGATCAATCCGAGGTCCCCATTGCTCGGCTTCTTTAAAGAGGTCAGGATAGACCTCATTGAACCCAAGGACATCTTTTCGAACATGCCCGATAAGCTTGGTTTCGAATATGTTCCATATCTCAGGGACCCTTGGGTGATCCCTCATCTACATGGTAAGGATATCATCAAGGACCTCCATGAGATGATAACTTCGTCGGTTCAAACAGTCCCATCATTGATAGGAGAGATATTCCACGAAGAGGAAAGGACATTATCAAGGACCTACAATGCAATTCTTGCCTCCGTCGGCTCAGGAATGGGAAGACCTTCAGAGATAGCCACATACCTATACGGAAAAGGGTTATTGAAGAAGGACTCCTCCTCCGAGATCACTACTTACATCTCAGTTCTGAAGGATATGGGCCTCTTGAAGGAGGTACCTATCTTCGGTATGAAGAGGAGCATTTACAGGATTGGGTCGCCTATCATATGGGTCCATTACTATATGGAATCACTATATGATCTTGACAGGCCGAAACCTGAACTTACGGGATGGAAGGAGAACATCTTAAGGGTCCACAGCATGTGTATGGAGGATTTTCTAGTCGAACTCCTTTCAAAGGCGCTCAATGGTCATCAATGTTATTCCATGGACCCTGAGATCGACGGTGTCATACTTGACCACAAGGATAGGCCGATGGCATTCGTGGAGGTAAAATGGGGCAGGGTAAGGAATAAGGATGTAGAGTCTTTCCTTGAAAAGACCGGATCCTATGATACCAGGAAGGTCCTCATATCCAAGACAAATGTCCTTGTGGAAGGCATGGATGTTCTGACACCATCAGATATTGTGAAAATCATCATAGACCAGGCGTCGGTTTGATTAAGGAGCCATCGGAGCTTCTCCATGAATGGTTCAAAGGTTAGGTGCTTTCAAGACCGGTCCATCTAATGGAACTTCTTAGCTTCGTCCAGCGCGGACCTCCCCGCTTCCCTGAACGCTCTGGAGACACCCCCGACCCCCAGCTTCACGCCCCCGAACACCCTTGAGACGACGAGCGCATGGGACTTAAGGTCGTTGGACCTCAAAAGCTCCATGAGGACCTTCCCCGGATGCCCCACCTCCCCGTCGTCCTTGGATGATTCCACCATCCTCCCTGCCACCTCCACCCTTATCGCATGACAGTGATGGACAGCCTTCTTGTACTCCCTCCTGTGGAACTTCAGGATGTCCTCAAGCTCATCGGGCCTTTCGACCTCGTACAGATGTGCATAGAACCTGGACCGGGTCTCCTCGAACCTTACCGCGGCAAGCTCCCTCATCGGACTTGGATGGCCTTTTGATGTTTAATCGTTTCCCGTTAAGCGGTTAGTTTTATTGTCATGATGACTTTATGGTAGCATCGCCAAAGAGATGAACGATATGATCTCGGACAGGATAACGGCTCTCAGGGAGCTTATGAGGAGGGAAGGCGTGCAGGCATATATGGTCCCGAGCTCGGACCAGCATCAGAGCGAGTACCTTCCCGAATGCTGGAAGAGGAGGAAGTGGCTCTCCGGCTTCACCGGTTCTGCCGGGGATGTCGTTGTCACCATGGACAAGGCAGGGCTCTGGACCGACGGTCGCTACTTCATCCAGGCCGAGGAGCAGCTTAAAAGCTCCGGGATAGTGCTCTACAAGATGGGACTGCCGGACTCCTTGAAGATGGAGGATTGGATAGCATCCGAACTGAAGGAGGGACAGAAGCTTGGAGTGGACCCGAAGGTGCTCTCCATGGAATCCGCCTCCGGTCTGAAAAGGACGCTGAAGGAGAAGGGTATGGTCCTGCATTACATCGATAGCAATCTTGTGGACGAGCTCTGGACCGATAGACCCACCCCCTCATTGGAACAGGTCGAGGTCCTCGATGTACGGTTCTCCGGTGAATCCCTGGAGGCAAAATTGGCCCGCATAAAGAAGAAGCTCGAGGAGAAGGGATGCGACGTTCATATAACAGGAGCGCTCGACTCCATAGCCTGGACATTGAACATGAGAGGGAAGGACATAGAGTTCAACCCTGTCTTCATCTCCTACCTCTCCATCACCAAGGAATTTGCGGTCCTTTTCATCGACCCGGTCAAGCTCGACAAGAAGGCCATGAAGCACCTCAAGGACCTTGCTGAGGTCCGTCCGTATTCCGAGTTCGAAGGATACCTGAAAGGGTTGTCCGAGAAAGAGGTCAAGGTCTGGCTCGACCCGAAGACGACGAACAAATGGACCGCGCTCAAGCTCGAAGGGAAGCCCAAGGTCCACCAGGAGCGATCTCCCATAGTTGACCTCAAATCGGTGAAGAACGAAGTGGAACTGAAAGGGTTCAGGGACAGTCTTGTCGTCGATGGGGTTGCCATGGTCCGCTACTTCAAATGGCTCAAGGAGAACGTCCCCAAGGGTAGTGTGACCGAGATATCGGCCGCAACCAGGCTGGAGGAGCTCAGGAAAGAGGGAAAGCACTTCGTGGGGCTTTCCTTCACGACGATATCGGGCTACAAAGGGCATGGGGCCATAATCCATTACGACCCGACACCCGGAACGGATGTGGAGCTCAAGAGCGAGGGGATATACCTCATCGATTCTGGCGGCCAGTACAGGAACGGGACCACGGACATCACAAGGACGCTTGCTCTCGGCCCTCCGAATGCCGAACAGATAGAGATGTTCACAAGGGTCCTGAAGGGGCACATAGC
>JBFYMY010000167.1:0-3776 GCA_041304645.1 Thermoplasmatales archaeon | reverse complement strand
CCTATGTTCATCGTTCCCGGACTGGTCTGGGTCAACAGGGGTTCGCCCTTCAAGGCAGCCAAGCAGGCCCTTGTCTATGGCGCCGGTTTCGCCCTGCCCATGGTCATAGGGATAGGGACCTTCACAGCACTTTTCGGCCTTGACCGGTTAACAGAAATGGGTTTCCTAAGGATACCGAACATAACACAAGAATGGGCCATAGACCTTTCCACCGCCTCGACCTTCGATTCCGCACTGTATGCCATCCAACCCACCATCTGGAAGTCCCTTCCCCTCCTCGTCCCGTTCCTTGCCGGTTGCATGGTCCTCCTATCCTCCCTTCACAGGAACATCTGGAGGGTCGTATACACCTCATGTCTGCTCTGGCCTGCACTAATAAGGATGACACTGGATGGGGAGGCCTCATCCATGGAGATATTCATAGTGACCCTGGCCCCATTGTTTTCCATCCTTCCGTTCCTTGCCCGCCTTGAACCTCAGAAGGCCGGCATTTCGCTCGCCCTCCTCCTGGGTTCGGCCGTTGCCTTCTCGACCACTACCCTTTCGCTTGATATATGGAACGTCATCCTTTATACTGGCGTCGGCGCTGTACTGCTCGTATACCTCGATGATAGACTGGACAGCCAGCTCGGGTCCTTCGTCCTGTTGGGGGCGGGTCTGTTCCTTCTTACGCTCATCTGCCTCAGAGAACCCCAGATTAACACCCTTCTCTCATATCTGGTCCCGGTCGCCGGAGCGGCCTTCATGCTCATGTTACCCAGGGACAACGCTCCGAACGTGCCCCAGCTCCTCAAGGTCACCGGACTGGTCCTATTGCAGCTCATGGTCCGCCTACCGGACCTGACCGGGCTCTATCTCCCGTTCATCCTCATCCTACCCCTACTTGGCCTCCTCGCGCTGGGGGATAGGGGAGAAAGGCTCTGGAAGGTCATCAGGTACTTCACTGCCCTTGGGGCCCTCGCATTCATACCGATGATACCCCGGGGGATGTCAGAGCCCATGGTCGTTACGGTCCTTTTGGTGGTCCCATTGCTCTATGTCTCGCACCTGTTTCCGCGGACCGCATGGACCAGGCTAGCGGGGTCAGTAACAGGGGCCGTAGTATCACTTGTCATCATCTGGTCCGGGACCGGCTCGCTGGTCCTTGGAGGGGTAGCGGCCGTTCTCTGCGGTTCGGCCGCAGCCCTCTCAACTTCCCTGGTCGACCTGGGGATGACATGGAAGCACAGGGTCCCGGAAAGGGTGTCGGTGGTCCTCTTACTCATCGTCATCGCCTACCTGGCATTCTACATCTATTATGCCTGGACCGAGGTCTATCTGATGGAGCTGATAGTTCCAGCGTCCATCATCACCGCTCTCTTCCTCTTCGTCCTGTTCGGCCCAGGGATGAGGATCTCCCTGAACCGGCAAGGCAAGGCCAGGTCTGCATTCAGAACGTTCCTTCCGGAAAGGAGGCTCGCAGTCATGACCGCCCTTCTCCTAGTGATCGCGGTCCCCATCTCCGTGGGAGCGTTCCTGGAGGACGACTGGTTCAAGGAAGAGCCCATGGACCAAAGACCGTACATGAGGACCATCGTGGAGATATCCGATTGGATCAAGGACAATACGGATGATGACGATAAGGTCCTTGCATGGCACTGCTATGCCGTGCAGGCGGACAGGGAGACCATAATAGAGGTCTCGAACGCGGCCAGGTACGATGGGAGGAAGGTCATAGAGGTCATGGAGGCAGAGGACATCACGGTCTTCGTCAGGTGCTACTACACGAACCATGGGCTCTGGGAGGACCAGCCTTATTTCCAGGAATACATACATGAGAACTTCCGGTTGGACAGAACGGTGGACGGGAACGAATGCTACCTCAGGACCCAACGTTCATGAGAAAAGAATAAGACCCACGAAAGGCGATTGACCCGGGAGCGTGACCCCATATGGCCGAGAAAAGGATACGGAACGAATCCACTGGTAAATACTACAAGATCAGGGAGAGGTCCTCCCGCTATGGCCAAAAAGGGGAGATAATGGGTTTATGGCACAATGATAGCAAGAAGGGGGAGAAGAGGAAGAAGCTACCACCCCGGGACGAGAGCGGGAAGTTCAAGAAAAAGGACCGGGACCAGAAGGAACAGAAAGGGTTCTTCAGGAGATTGTTCGGTTGTTGAGGGATGGGGCGCTCATGGACGGGAAGGTAGGGAACAATGCAGTGGAGACCTATTCCCTGTCCAAATCGTACGGCAGCATCCAGGCCCTCAATTCGGTCGAGGCCAAGATACCCAAGGGCGCTGTGGGCCTCCTCGGACCCAACGGGGCCGGCAAATCCACATTGATCAAGACCGTCCTAGGCCTTGCCAGACCCACATCCGGCAGCTTCAGCATACTGAACGAGCCCTCTGGGACCGGTAAGGCGACCATCCGTCAGAAGGTGGGTTACGTCCCGGAGGCCGACTGCCTGATACCCGAGCTCGATGCACTTGCCTACGTCCGTTACATGGGCGAGCTATCGGGACTTCCCCCCATGGACTCCATGCAGCGTGCCCACGAGGTCCTCCATTATGTGGGCATTGGCGAGGAGAGGTACAGGCCCATAAAGACCTATTCGACCGGCATGCAGCAGAAGGTGAAGCTCGCCCAGGCCATAGTGCACGACCCGGAATTGGTCATCCTCGATGAGCCCACGAACGGTATGGACCCCAAGGGAAGGCAGGAGATGCTGGACCTTGTCAGGGACATAACCAGGACCCACGGGAAGGCGATCATATTCTCCACCCACCTGCTCCCGGACGTCGAGTACGTCTGCGACCATGTCCTCATCATGGACCAGGGAAATATCGTCCTCCAGGGCGGCCTCAAGGAGCTGACCTCGCAGATGGACCATTACGATATCAGGATCAAGGGGGACGGCAAGGTCTTCTCAAAGATATTGTCAGGATTGGGGTTCAAGTTCGAAAAGAGCGGTTCGTTCTTCAAGGTCAGGACGGATAGTGATATCCTCCCGGTCCTGTACCCTGCCCTTAAGGGGACCGGGATACAGGTAAGACATGCCTCAAGGACAGGCCTGACACTAGAGGACCTGTTCATGATGAAGGTGAAAGGGGGCGGGACCGGATGAAAGGGCCAACGAAGGACTACAGGCCTTTCAAGGGCAGCTACGGCAGCAGGGGTTACAGGGTCCTGCGACTGACGCTGAACACATCGGTCCAGCTCCTGAAACGTACGTCCTCCATAGTGCTCCTGGTCCTTTCCAGCCTCTTCGTCTTCATCAATATCATAGCCCTTGCCATCACACCGGGAGGGATGTCCCTCGATGACATCGATACGGTCGAGGCCGGGGCATACTTCGAGGTCCGTCCAGCGGCCGAGGAGGACCTTTACAGGATGGTAGATTTAGGTTCCACCATAGAACTGGACTATATAGTCACCAACATGGGTAACAAGGCGGGCGAGGCCCTAATCGCGGTCGTCCCACCCTCCCAGTACTGGACCGGCGAGGTCAAAGGAAGCTCGACCATAGAGGTGGAGGCAGGTAGCCACAAGCAGGTGACATTCGAGATCACAGTACCTCCGGACCAGGGCAGGTTCGATTCGGTATCCGAGGAGCTCCGCTTCGAGGATGGCAGACCAGGGATGTACTCTAAAAGGACCGGTGAGCAGTTCGTCACCGCTGTTGCGGCTTCGACGGAGTCATTGGAGGACCTCTATGAGAAATATCAGGACGGCGATGCGGTGCCAAAGGGGATCGACATCCCTTCCTATTCGGACCCACGCATGGGGGTGGC
>JBFYMY010000166.1:0-6046 GCA_041304645.1 Thermoplasmatales archaeon | reverse complement strand
CCAGGCCCAAAAGACCAAAGGACCAGGCCCTGGACCGTCGCTGTGGTCCTAGTGGTCCTGCTCGTGACTATCGCCTCTTTGACATCACTTCTGGTTTGGGGTCAGTTCAGGTCGGCAGGAGCGAAGGTCGAAAGGATAGATGTGATGATAGCTGGCGATGTATGCAATGTGTCAGTGGACCTTGTTGTACATGCTCCTATGGGCCGTCTCGGAAGGACAGTGGAGGTCGTTCACGGGAACGGGACGGAGAGGCTTTCCTTCGATGGAGGGAAAGCGACCGGTTCGGTCTCGGAACGGGCATTCAGATCGATGATGGCGGACGGGAGCGTTAACGTCAAAGGAAGGGCGGAATTCATGTTACTGGGGATCATCGATATCGACCGCAAGGTGACCTCGACCTTCGATATAACTTCCATAGCATCCTCCCTGCGGAACCTCACGGTCTCCAATGTTACGGTGACACCGACCCTGAGGGGCTATATGATACTGAAAATGGACCTTAAGGTCAAGATTGACGAGAGGCTCGACCTTGGGATAATTAGAACTTCAGCGGACCTTGTCCTATCCACAGGGACCTACAAGGTCACTATTGATTCACTTGTCATCACCGGGTCCACCGGAGCAGGCAAATGCACCATTAGCGTCCCTACTGCCGCCATTCTTTCCTTAGCGTTCATGGACAGGGCGGTCACCTTCGATTGTTTCGGCATCTCCGGGAGCTTTGTCATTCCTCAATGACCCATGGTCAATCCGCCGCTCATGTCAAGGGTAGTACCGGTCGAATAACTGGATAGGTCTGAAAGGAGGTACAGCACACCATTGGCCACTTCCATGGGGGAACCCACCCTTCCAAGGGGCACTTCCTTCCCCCTTTCTCTCCTCTTTTCCGGTGTATCGGAGGAGATGAGGTCAGTATCGATGAACCCGGGGGATACCGCATTCACCCTGATATCAGGGGCCAGTTCCAACGCAAGGGACCTTGTGAGGCCTAGGATGCCCGCCTTGGATGCGGCATAGTCAGCCCCGTGCCGTGTGCCTCTGAACGCTATCTGCGAGGATACCAGGACGATGGACCCTCTTTTCATATAGGGCAGGACCGTCCTGATGGCATTATAAGCGCCTTCCAGGTTCACCCTCATCGTTCGGGCCCAATCGTCTGGACCAAGTTCCTTGAAGCTCCTCCTGTTGTAGATACCGGCGCAGCATACGAGACCGTGGATGCCTCTGATATCACCAGAACCGTCAAGGTCCTTAGCTACGAACCTCATGGATATCTCGTCCGCAGTGTCCGATCTGAACGACCTTAAAGCACCATCGCCCAGTTCATCGACCAGGATAGAAGCGGCATCATCGTTCTCGATATAGGTGAACCCTACCTGGGCAGAGGAAGCGGCGCATGCCCTGACAACGGAAGCACCTATGCCCCTGGAGCCGCCTGTCACCAATATCTTCCTTCCCTGTAAGAGCCCTGGAACTCCGATCCCGCCATCGCATCGATAGCTCAGGAGGCGTTCGCTCAAGACCTATTCCCCCCCTTCCATGGGATTTTCGCCTCCGCAGAAGGGGCATTTCTCCGTCCAATACGGATAGAACTCCTTGCAGTCGGGGCATTCGACAGCATCCTTGCTGTCAAGCTCCCCCTGTACGTCCCATTCATCATCTACGGTCTCGGCCTTATCCTCCTCGAGCTCGAAGGTAGGCCTCCTGTTCGTCTTGATGACCAGGAATGCTGCGATCAGAAGAAGCACCAGTACCAATGCGACGATCAGGATGATGAACCAGTTTTCGACCCCCTCCTCATCTTTACTATCCTTGATGTTGGGGTCCGTCCCCTTACGGTACTCCTCTAGGTTCGTCATCCCGTCCTTGTCAGGGTCCAGGGCCGCATCCAATGGGTCAAGAGGGTCAAAGAGATTCAAGGTCTCCCAATCGTCGGGCATACCGTCGCCGTCATCATCGTCGTCAAGATAGTCCAAGGTCCCATCGTCATCGGTGTCGGTGGGAAATGAGGTCGCAGAACGGGGATTGGTACCCGCCAGCAGCTCAATTTCGTCGGGGAAACCGTCATCGTCATCATCTTCGTCGGAATTGTCTCCCTGTCCATCGGAATCGGTATCGTTCCATTCGTTCCTGTCCTCGGGAAATCGGTCCCGGAAGTTAGGGGCACCATCTCCGTCGGAATCAAGGTCCGGGTCTAGCTCTGCCCAGATGGAAAGGTTTAGTCCAATACTGCTCTCGTCTAGCGTTACCGTCAGTACGCCAGTGGTTCTGTTGAAGTAAGGGACAGATACCTCGGTCATCGTGCTCCCGGAGGGTCTGTACAACCTTGAGGTCTGTGCGATGACATCGTCCCTGAACTCCGTTATCTCCACCCGGACCAAGAACGTCCGTATCTCCCTTCCCACGACATCCAATCTGAATGAGCATCCGATGAAGACGGCACCTTCGACGGGTCCATAGGACGCCACGCCGGTCGTCAGGACCGGAACAGGACCCTTGCCCACAGAGACCGTTGAGATGCCGAGCAGGCCGTCATAGCCCCGTAGCTCGTCATAGAGAAGGACCTCGGGCGTTGTGAAATAGCCACCATCTAATGTCTTGGCTATCCGACCGTCCGAACCTATGAAAGAGTAACTGTGGTTCCCCGGTTCCAGTTCATGGACAGCCTTGAACACCTTGCCGTCCGTCAGATCGGTATCGCTATCGTCCGCTCCGGTCATCGGGAGAAGGGTACCATCAACCGAAACGTAAAGGTCCACGGGCTGGTCCCCATCCACATCCAGATAGGTGACCAGGAAGCGGTAGGTCGCTCCCTCCAATAGGTCGACCTTGGGAGTATCGAGGATGGGGGCGTCGTTCAAGGGATCTATTCGTACCCCGGTCTCCAAGGTCGAGTTCAGCCCCCCTTCATCGGTAAGGGTGAGAGAGACCCTCCCGGTCCCATATGCATCTTTTTGGGGTGATATGAGCAGGGTGTAACTCACCCTTCCGGGCGAAACCTCATCAGATATGACACCTGTCGAGAACAGTGCCGGGTCCAGAGTGTCTGCTTTGAGATAGATGCTCTCGTTCTTGTCCCGGTCGAAGATGAAAGGTGTCAGGTCGAAGAGCATCGGAGTGTCCTCTGTCAGGGCAAGTTCCGTCGGAAGTCCGCTGAAATAGGGGGGATAGAAGACCCCTGTGAATATGAAAACGAGCTCCTTGACCGTGTACGATGTCCCATCGGTTACGGTAACATTGACCGCGAACTGGGGGGATGCGCCATCCGGGAAGACCGCTATAAGGGTAGTGTTCGTGGCAATATATGTGATGTTCAAGGGATCATCCGTTGTTACGTTCAGAAGTTCCAGAGGAGTATCCTCGTCCGACAGTTCAAGCTCGATGTGAACAGGCTCGTCCTCGGTGACCTTGATGAACCTGTTATCTACCTCCAAGGTTGGTCTATCTGGCCAGAAGGCAACCTGGACCTTGAAGGTATAATTCGTCATATCATATCCATCATCGAGCGTGAGTGTGACCGTTTCGTTCGATATGGTCTCATCCTTGTAATCGAACCTCAGTTCAATATTGTAGTAGTCATAGGTTACATGGGGGGACGATATCTGGATGGAAACGGAACCGACCCCGTTCAGGTCCAGGACCTTGGTCCCGTAATAGGTCGGATGGTCCTCTATGGCGTTCACGGTAACGGGTATCTTCGTCAAGGCCGGGGGCCAGTTGAACCTCCAGGTGACCATCGAACTGAAGGTTCCATTGTGCTCCAGGGTAAGGTTCACGTAATGGGTGAAGGGATCATCGGACAAAGCTACGATGTAGGTCCCGGGTGCACGGTCCCTGCCGGACGAATTGATGGTGAACCCCTGGAGCAGGAACGGTGGGACCTCCCCGGTCTGGTTCACGATATAACTGAGCATAAGGTCATCATCTTTGTTCGTGACCTCGACCCTCAGACCTCCCCTTGGAGCACCTGCATGGTCCACGGTCAGTCCTTCCAGGTAGGAGAAGGTAAGGACTGAACTGCCTGGGTCCACGATCCTCACATTATCCCAGACAAGGGTCGAGTTGGAGACCGCTGCTCTGGAGGAATTGGTCAACTTCAAAGGGTGGACGCTGTATCTGATGGTAGAGTTCCTGATCCAGACAGGTCCGGATGAGTTGAGGTCGAACCAGATCTTGGCAAAGGTCGAACCTACCCTTTCGAATACACAGGTCGAAGTCCCATCGAACCTTATCCCGTTCCAGTTATTGGCCCCCGCAGCTGGCTTGAACCAGGTCTCACCACCCTCATCTCCTGCTTTCAAAGTGCCCTCCACAACTAGGCCTGCACCTTCAGAGAAATGGACCTCGGTCCCATGGAGCACAGTGAGCGTCGCACCGGTCAGGACCCGTATGGTAGAACCGACCATATACGGCGAACCTGACGGGTCCCAGATGGTATCGGTGTCAATATCCTCGTCTACGATATCGTTCGGTAGTACTTTGGGCAATTCCTGGGCGGTCGATGCAGCGAGGAACGGGCCAATGAGCGAAATGCTTAGGGCAAGGCCCAATACCACTGCCCTGAGCTGCATTGTTGTGGGGTGCATCAGGTCGAACTCCCGAGATATCAAGTCATTGTTATCCGTGCTTAATTATATTTTTCGAAGGATGGTCCTATCGCCAATCTGATGAAAAAGCTCGGCCAGGACGGCTCGGAACACCTCGGCCGCCTTAAAAATGGTTTAGGAATAAACTATTTAAATGACGGAAAATGAAGGACAGATAAAATATATAAACAGGAGCAGGTTAAAGTTATTAGAAAGTCGGTCTGGACAGAACCTCTTTCTGTATGACCGAATGGAACATGCTCGGAAGTAAAAGACCGGAGGTAGTAAGATGAGTAGGTCCCTGGCCATAATTCTTGTAACGTTCATGATGATATCTGGCTCGCTCATATTCCTGTTCTCGGGGAGAGGGGAATATGTGAACACCTTCAATGGAAAGGGAGGCCTCTCAGATGACACCTTTACCCTGAGAGGGTCCGGAGCGAACCTCTATGATGCTCATTCCTATATAGAGGTCGAAAAGAACGTGCCCATCATCTCCGCCTCTATGAAGGTTGAGACGATCAACGCTGCCACTGGACCCTGGATAAAGAACCCCTCGCTGGACATGGGGGTCGATAACAGGGACGATTGGAAGTTCGGCGGGGCAGGTTACGGAAGCTTCGGAAGGAATACAGTCTTCTCTGACGACACCGAGATCAATACCAACTCATATTCGTCATCAAGCTCCAAGCAGATAGGGGAGGTGAGACTTCCCGTCGATGCTGAGGTGATTAGCGCTGAGATGTCCCTCAAGGGACGCTTCGAAGCGACGGTAGGTTCCATGTCCACCTTCTACACTGGCGGAGGTTCGGGATTCACTCCAAGGAATGTCAAGTTGGGCGACGTCAACAAAGATTCTGTGAATGATGCGGTTGTATCAACGGCTGTTTCAGGGAGCTCCGGGTCCCTTTACACTTACATCAGGCAGACCGCAGGCACCTATGTTAAGAACCAGATAACAACGACATCCGGGGTCTATGATTATGTCATTTTCGATGCGGACCAGGATGGTGACAAGGATATTGTGTATTGTACGACAAGCGGGGTATTCTGGATAGCGAACGATGGGACTGGTGTCTTTTCAGGTGTGACCACCATAACGACATCCTTTGTCCCATCCTTCCTGGCAATAGCAAATATGGACAAGTACGGTGAAGATGAGATCATCTGCGGAAAATCGTCCTTCTCATGGGGGACAACTGCAAGCGCGATAATGATGCTGAAAAGGTCGACTGGAAGCTCATTCAATCTCTGGCCTCTTTTCGATACTGGGTCAGGTTCCGGTTCTTCCAATCTCCAGTACCTGAAGGTAGGGGACTGGAACAATGATAAGTATATTGATGTCTTTGGTGGTTTTTCCGATTACAAAGTATACACTTTCCAGAACCCAGCCTACAGCTGGTACTACAATGATACCACCAACATATCGACCAAGACAAAGTGGTCTGGGAGGAACGTCT
>JBFYMY010000165.1:0-3577 GCA_041304645.1 Thermoplasmatales archaeon | reverse complement strand
GGGGGTACGCTTCAGGTATCCCGGGACCAGGGCCGTCCTCCGAGGGGTGGACCTGGACCTGAGCGGTTCATCCTCTGTCGCGCTCATGGGCAGGAACGGAACTGGGAAATCGACCCTGGGCAAGGTCATTGCAGGCCTCCTCGGACCCGATACAGGGACCGTGGAGATGGATGGGGAGTGCTTCTATCTCTTCCAGAGGCCCGGGAACATGTTCTTCTCGACCTCAGTCGCATCCGAGGTCAAGAGGTTCGATCATGGTGAAGCTCTCCTTGCGAAGCTGGGCCTTGAACATCTGTCAGAGAGGGACCCAGCACTCCTGAGCGAGGGGGAGAAACAGAGGCTGGGTCTCGTCCTGGCAGTAGGCTCAGGCGCCGGAATATTGGTCCTGGACGAGCCGTTCAAAGCCCTGGACGGTCCTATGCGGCAGAATGTCATGGAGCTGCTTGACGGACGAACGACCGGGGCCCACATCATCATAACGAACGACCCGGGGACGGCCGCTTGGTGCGGAGAGGTCGTCGTGCTGACCGACGGGCGGGTCGCAGCCAGGGGACCCCCGGACAAGGTCCTATGCGACCCATCTGTAATGCGAGCCCTGGGGTGGCCGGTCCCGTCAGCCTGTGTCATATCCAGGAGGGCCGGCCTTGAGATGACCTCGGACATGGGGGGGCTGGGAGCGGCCCTTAGGGGGATATGTCCATGAGCAAGGGAAATGGTCTCGATCCAAGGGTGTCCTTCCTTGCCGTTCTGGTGATGGGGACCGCAGTCTTCATCGTCAAGGACCTGCTATTCCTGCTCCTCCTTCTTGTCGGGGTCATTATAACAGCCCTGCCGCTCAGGGACCGCCTGAGCCGATACGGGAGAGGGACAAGGGGTCTTATGGCAATGCTTGCCATCATCTGCCTCCTTCAGGCGCTGCTGGTCCCCGGAAGGCCCCTGATAGATATCCATCTGCTCGGGGTCAGATTCGGTCTCTTTACGGTCCAAGGTCTCATGGCCGGGGCAAGGGTCATCGCCAGGGTCGGGGTCCTGGTCTTCACATCTATCATCTTCACGGCGTCGGTGGGGGAGAGGGAGTTCATGGACGCACTCCTTTCCCTGAAGGTCCCCTATCCCGTCGTCTTCTCGGTGAACATCGTCCTGAGGACCCTTCCGCGTCTCATGGAGGATGCTGCAAGCATCAATGACTCTTTCAAGATGAGAGGGGTCGGGTCTGGGAGGGGTTATCTGTCGAAGTGGAAGGACCTGGGAAGGAGCGTCAGGCCGCTCTTCGTATCGAGCATGGTGTCGGCCCATAGATTGGGCGTCTCCCTTGAGCTCCGAGGTTATGATGGGATAAGGCCATGGAAGGGCATGACAAGAAAGCTCGGCATGAACGACCTAATGATGATAGCGCTCATGACGATGGTATTGGCGGGGGCCATCGTATCCGCAATGACCGGTGAAGGTCCCTCAGCTCTTCTTCAGGGTATCTGGGCCGAATGAGGCCTCCAGGTAGGTCCTGGTGTTCTCGACCCCATCGAGCTTCCTGACCTGGTCTATGATGAAATGGGCAAGGTCGTCCGGGTCCTTGGCCTTGACCCTGAGGAGGAAATCGTACTCCCCGAAGAGAGGGTGGACCTCATCGACCCACTTCAATTTTTTTAGGGCCTCGAAGACCTCCGCTTCCTTTCCGGTCCTGCACTCTATCATCACGAACCCGTATATCATGTTCAGTTATATGGTCCCAAGGAGCATAAAAGGTTTACCCCGGTCCCGGTGATGACTTCGGCTCGGCCTCCCTGAACCCTATCCCTCCGCCGTATAGACGCTCCGAACGCTCCATCCTGTCCCTGATGACAATTATTATATTTATGTCCGTGATAACGGGCAGTCGCGATGCCTGGGGGTATTCTTTTTTTCTGGTATCGCATACGGGGTCTGGGAATATGACCGGTGAGAAAAAAGGGTCCGATGCCAAGGTTATGAACAGGTGGATCATCGTGGTGGCTGCCATTGTGATCCAGCTATCCCTGGGTGCCATCTATGCATGGAGCGTTTTCACACCCCCCCTGTCCGCCCCGCTGCCTGACGACGATTACCAGGGGATCACTGAGGACAATGGGATCACCATTGTCCTTGACGGCTCCCTACAGGTAGGAAAGGTGACGAACCTTACCCTCTATTTCACGAAGAACGGGGAACCGGTGGAGGCCTTGAAAAATATCACGGTCTCTCTTGAGCTTAGGGACACATCCGACAAACCAGTGAAGGACGATAAGGTCGTCCAGTTCGTAGGCATCGTTTACAAGGAAGGCAAGCCTATCAAGGCAGGCCCCTACACTCCAAAGACCGCAGGCGATCATCTATACATTACCCCAAAGGTAGCTAAGGCCGGCAACTGGCATATTATCGTTAACGGTGACATATGGGAGAACGGTGGGTCCGTAAAGTACGATTACGAGGTATTGCAAAAGGTCAAAACAGGTGAGTATGGGTTCTCCATCTCACAGACCCAATTGATATTCGCCGTGGGTCTTCTGACCTTCGCCATCTTCACGATCATCGGGGGAAGGCTGAGCGCCAGGTTCGGCCCCAGGAACATGGCCATCGCAGGAGGTGTCATCCTCGGTGCCGGTTACATCATAGCATCCTTCATGGGCTCTAGCCTCATCGGACTGATATTCACCATAGGCATATTGGGCGGGGCAGGTATAGGTCTGGGTTATGTGGTACCGATAGCGACCGGGGTGAAATGGTTCCCTGACAAGAAGGGATTGATATCCGGTCTGGCTGTTGCAGGGTTCGGTTTCGGCGCCCTGCTTTGGGTAAAGCTCTGCACGGGGTTCATCTTCGGTCCTCTGGAGCTCAGCGGCGATTGGCCCGGGCTCTACGGGTCCATGGAGGTATCCGAGGTGTTCCGTCTCTACGGTATCATCTTCCTTATCACCGTCGTCGGGGCCGGTCTCATAATGAGGAACCCCCCTGAGGGCTGGAAGCCAAAGGGTTGGAACCCGCCCGAGCAGACCAAGAAGGCAACTGGGAACGTTGAGTTCACCTCGTCACAGATGAGGAGGACGCCCCAATACTGGATGCTCTTCTTCATGTTCATGGTGGGGGCAGGGTCGGGCCTGATGGTCATAGGCGTCATCCAGCTCTTCGGCAAGTTCGCCCTGATGGAGAACGGGATACCGTCCGCCGATGCCGTCATAATAGCCACGACCGCCTTCGCGCTCTTCTACTCGCTCGCAAATGGCTTCGGAAGGATCATATGGGGGGCTCTTTCCGATAAGATCGGCAGGAAGACCGCCTTCATCGCCATGTTCGCCCTTCAAGGCATCATGATGATAGCGTTCTTCTTCGTCGGGGGAAATGAGTACCTGCTCTATCTCAGCGCTGCCATCATAGGGTTCAACTTCGGTGGGAACTTCGCCCTTTTCCCATCGGCCACAGCGGATTTCTTCGGGAACAAGAGCGTGGGCCTCAACTACGGTTGGGTCTTCCTGTCCTACGGGTTCGGCGGCATAATCGGGCCGCTCCTGGGCGGGATAATGGGAGATATGGAATACTGGATGTGGGCGTTCATACCTGCAGGTAT
>JBFYMY010000164.1:0-18528 GCA_041304645.1 Thermoplasmatales archaeon | reverse complement strand
CGAACGGATCGCACGAGAGCCGGTCCGGGTCTGAGACAAGGACGGGGAAAGCGGACCTCTTGGAACCGACCTCCTGAAGTGCCAGAACAGCCTGGACCTTACCCTTGGCAAAGAGCTCTCTCAGAAGGCTGTTCAATGCCCCCTTCGTGTCCCCATCAACTACCGATAGCAGCCTGTCCGTCATATTACCACCTCACACGTTCCAGATCCTGGATGCTGGATTGGGTCCCAGCTCCTTGACCCCTTCCACCATGTCCTTCACCGTATCAGCGAACCTCTGCCCCTCTGAGGCGGATATCCACTTGACCCAGACCCGTTCCTCATCGAGCCCGAGGGTCCTGTTTATGTTCTTGAGGAGCGCCATCCTCCTCCTTGCCTTGTAGTTCCCGTTCTGGTAATGGCAGTCCCCGAGATGGCATCCCGCGACAAGGACACCGTCGGCGCCTTCGAGCAGGGCCCTGTTTATGTAAACGGTATCGACGGCCCCGGAGCACATGACCCGTATGACCCTGATGTTGTGCGGATACTGGATCCTCGAGGTCCCCGCAAGGTCAGCTCCGGCATAGGAGCACCAGTTGCACAGGAAACCGACAAGCTTTGGTTCGAAGCCTTCCGTCAATATCATTCCTCCAGACATGCATCTATCATTGCGACCAGCTGCTTCTTTGTGAAGGAGCTCTGCTGCGAGGTACCGCTCGGGCAGATGGCGGCGCAGGCCCCGCAACCCTGGCAAAGGATCTCATTGACCCTGACGACATGGGCCTTCTCATCGTACTCTATGGCGTCATACGGGCAGATGGTCAGGCATAACTGGCACCCGGCGCACTTCCTGGACGATATCTGGGCCACGTTCCCCTTGGTCTCCAGTTCGTCCCTTGAGAGGATGGTGGCGGCCCTTGCGGCAGTGGCCTTGGCCTGCAGTATCGTCTCCTCTATGAAGCGGGGGGAATGGGCGGTCCCGCAGAGGTAGAGCCCATCAGCGGAGAAGTCCACTGGCCGAAGCTTCATGTGGGCCTCCGAGAAGAAGCCGTCCGATGTCAGCGGGACCTTGAGCTGCTGGGCCACCGAGGAATTGTCCCTCGGCACTATCCCGGTGGAGAGGACCAGCAGGTCCGGATGGAGCTTAAGCCTCCTTCCGAGCACCTTTTCTGCCACGGAAACGGACAAGGCCCCTTCCCCAGTGACCTCCACCAGAGGCTCCTCACCTCTATCGAACTGGACGAAGAGCACACCGAGCTCCCTGGCCCTCCTGTAGAGCGAATCCTCCCGAGCTCCATAGGAGCGGATGTCCCTGTAAAGGACATATATCTCTGCTTGGGGTCTCAGCTCTTTGAGCTTGATGGCGTTCCTGATGGCGCTCGAGCAGCAGATGCGGGAACAGTATGGATGCTCATCGTTCCTTGAGCCCACGCACTGGACCATGACGACCTCTTTGAGGTCCGGGACCTTGATCGCGTCCTTTCCGAGCATCTCCTGGAGGTCGGACTGCTTGATGACCTTGGGGCTCTTACCGTAATAGTACTCCGTAGGTTCGTAGGGCTCGGCCCCGGTTGCTAGGACAACTATACCGTGCTCTACGTTCTCCAGGGTCTCTCCCTTGCGAAGGCGGCTCACGAAATTGCCGACATATCCTGATACGTTCTCGAGCACGGTCCCTGTATGGACGGTCATGAGGTGTTGGCCTTTGACCCGCGCTAGGGTCTCTGTGAGAAGCTTCTGGGGGTCCTCGTCACCCATGCCCAGGTAGATCTCTTTCAGCCTTCCCCCCAGCTCCTCGTCCCTCTCGATAAGGTCCACTGAGAATCCCTGGTCGGCGATGGCAAGCGCTGAGGTCATACCCGCTATGCCGCCGCCTATGACAAGGGCGCTCTTTGTGACAGGGACCGTCTTGTGGGAGACCGCCCTAAGCTCTGCCGCCTTCGAAACTGCCATCCGGACAGATGCCATTGCCTTGTGGGTCGCCATCTCCGGGTAGCCCCTGTGGACCCAGGAGTTCTGGTCCCGGAGGTTCGCCATCTCGAAGAGGTGCGGGTTGAGACCCGCCTCCTTCATGGTGTCCTGGAAGAGCGGCTCATGGGTCCTTGGGGTGCAGGAAGCGACCACTATCCTGTTAAGCCCGTGCTCCTTGATGACATCCTTCATCCTCACCTGGGTGTCCTGCGAGCACGTGAACGTGTTCATGTCGGCATAGATGACATAAGGCAGGGTCCTGGCATATTCGACGACCTTGGGGACATCGACCACGCTCCCTATGTTTATCCCGCAGTGGCAAACGAACACGCCGACCCTGGGCCTTTCCGAGCGAGTGTCCTTCTCCGGAGGATAGACCTTATCGGTGACAAGGGTCCCCCGCGCTGCTGCTATGTCCCTCTCTGCATCAGCGGCCGCCGCGGATGCCTGGGTCACGCTCTCCGGAATGTCCTTGGGCCCCGTTGCGGCCCCGGAGGCATAGATGCCCTTCCTAGTCGTGGTCACACCGGAGAAGGGGTCGGTCCTTGCGAAACCGTGAACGTCGAGCTCTATCCCGAGCAGGTTCGATAGGTCTGGCATGGCCTTGCACGGGACGAGCCCCACGGAGAGAACGACCATATCGTACCTCTCCTTCCATAGCTTTCCCGCCCCGTCTATCCATCTCACCGTCAGCTCTTTCGTTGCCCTATCCTGTTCGATCCTCGGGACCCTGCTCCTCCTGAAGACGACCCCGTACTCCTTCTCCGCCCTCTCGTAGTACTTCTCGAAGTCCTTGCCGTAGGACCGGATGTCCATGAAGTAGATGTGCGTCTCCAGCCCCGGCTGATGCTCCTTTGCTATCACAGCCTCCTTGATGGAGTACATGCAGCAGACGGAGGAGCAGTACGCATGGTCGCAGCTCGAATCCCTGGACCCGACGCACTGGAGCCAGGCTATCTTCTTAGGGGGCTTACCGTCGGAGAGCCGCTCTAGGTGGCCTTTGTAGGGGCCGGAGGCCGAGAGCATCCTCTCGAACTCCATGGATGTCAGAACGTTTGGATAGATGCCGTAACCCAGGCTGCTCCCTATGGGAGGTCTGTATGCTTCGAAGCCGGGGGAGAGTATCACAGCCCCCACATCTATGGTCTGAACGCTCTCGACCATATCATGGTCAACTGCCCCTCTCTGGCAGTGCTCAACGCACTGCATGCAGTCGCTGCAACCGCTGCAGCTCAGGCACCTTAAGGCCTCAGCCACGGCGGCCTCCTCTGATAGCGTGCCTTCGACCTCGGAGAAGTCCCTGGTCCTCTCCTTGACAGGCATGGTTGGTGTCGCTGCCCTGTCCATAGGCACCCTCTCGGCCCTGTCGGGCAAGGGTGCCTTTTCGGGAAGGGGTTCGTCACGTCCCTCCCTCAGGTCCTCTCCGTTGAGGAAGCGGTCAATGGACTCTGCCGCTCTGTGGCCCGCTCCAATGGCCTCGACGGCCGAGGCCGGTCCGGAAGCTATGTCGCCTCCGGCGAAAACGTAGGGCAATGAGGTCTGCATGGTCAGCTTGTCAACCTCTATCCAGCCGCCCCTTGTGAGCTTGACGCCTTCCTTTTCAAGGAAGGAGGCATCAGGGGCCTGACCTATGGCCACTATGAGCTTGGTCCCCTGGATGCTTGCTGTGCATTCCCTGTTGAACGTGGGGTTGAACCTGTGGTCCCTGTCGAAGACCGAAGTGCACTCCATGCAGTCGAGCCCCTTGACCCGCCCCTTGTCCAGGATGATACCTCCCGGACCCAGGCAGGTATGGAGCTTGACACCCTCCTCCAGGGCCATCTCGACCTCCCACCTGTGGGCGGGCATCTCCTGCTCCTTCTCCAGACAGACAAGGTGGACCTCCCTGGCCCCTAACCGTAGGGACGAACGTGCCACATCTATGGCCACATTGCCCCCTCCGACCACGATGACGGTCTCTTTCTTGAACTGGTCCTCCTTCAGCTCCCCGGCGTTAAGCTTCCTCAGGAAGTCAACACCCAGCAGGACATCCTTGGTGTCCATCCCTTCAAGGTCCAATCCCCTGCTCTTCGGGGCCCCGAGTCCCAGGAGGATGGTGGTGAACCCCTGCTCCTTGAGAGACCCTATGGTGATGTCCTTGCCGAGCCGGACCCCGTACCTCACTTCCATCCCGCCATCCTCGAGCAGGTGCGAGACCTCCTTTGCAAGGTAGTCCTTGGGGAGCCTGTAGGCCGGGATGCCGTAATGAAGCATGCCCCCGGCCCTGTCGGATGCCTCGAATATCACGGGGCAATACCCCATCCTCGAGAGCTTGAGCGCGGCAGTCAACCCCATAGGGCCCGCTCCAACGATAGCGACCTTCCTTCCATCTCCCCTTTTAGGGAGCTCGAAGGGGTCAGACCTATCGCCGAAGTGCTCCTTCCTTGCCTCAAGGTAGTCCTTCAGCTCCTTGGGGTTTGCATAGATATGGTCGGCTATGGTCCTCCTCACTGCGCAGATGGAGACGGGCTCCTCTATGTCCTTCCTGTTGCACTCCTTCTCGCATGGGTGGTAGCAGATCCGGCCCAGGGTTCCCGGGAGAGGGACCCTCTGCATGATGAGGTTGTAGGCCTCGGCCCATTTCTCCTGGGATGCCAACGCCACGAAGGCATGTGCATTGAGCCCTGCGGGGCAGGCGAGCCTGCAGGGCGATCTCTCCGGGAGCTTGTCTATCGCAAATACATTGGGTATGGCCTGGGGGAAGGGTTGGAATATGGCCTTCCTGGTCCCCAGCCCCTGGTCGTAATCGGACGGCAGCCTGACGGGACAGTGCTCCACGCAGTCACCGCAACCGTTGCACTTCTCCATGTCCACGAACCTGGGGTGCCTCTTGAGGGTCACATGGAAATCGCCGACATTCCCTTCGATACCCGAAAGCTCCGCATTCGTTATGATCTCGATGTTCCTATGACGCCCCGTGGTCACGAGCTTGGGGGCAAGGATGCACATGGAGCAGTCGTTCGTCGGGAACGTCTTGTCCAGCATGGTCATGACGCCGCCTATGGACAGCCCCCTGTCCACCAGATAGACCTTGAACCCGGCATCGGCAAGGTCTAGAGAGCTCTGTATGCCGGAGATCCCCGCGCCCAGGACCATGACCGAGCCACGGACGTTATGCAATGACGGAGCGCTCGCTTCTTCCATGTCCCTACACCATCTCGTCTATCATCCTGATGAGCTGCTGTTTTGTGAAGTTCTTGTGAACGGAAGCGTTCGAAGGGCACGCCGCTATGCAGGCCCCGCAGCCTGTGCAGAGGGTCTCGTTCACCTCGGCTATCCCGGTCACCTCGTTCAAGGTCCTTGCCGAGTACGCACAGACCTCCATGCAGACACCGCATCCTGCGCAGAGCTCGGGGTCCACCCAAGCGATGAGCGGGTCGTTCTCCAGGGTCTCCTTGGAGATGGTCCCCAAGGCCCTTGAGGCCGCACCGCTCGCGTGCGAAACGGCATCCGCAATGTCCCTGGGGGCCTGGCATGTCCCCGCAAGGTAGATGCCGCCGACGAAAGTGTCGTTGGGTCTCAGTTTCGGGTGTGCCTCGAGAAGGAACCCGTCTGCTCCCCTGGAGAGGTGCAGGACCCTTGAGAGCTCCTCGGCCCCCTCCCTGGGGATGAGCGCCGGGGCAAGGACCAGGAGGTCGGTCCTTATCTCGAACAGCTTGTTGAGCGTCGTATCGTAGATGTCGAACTTGATGCCATCCTTTCCTATCCTTACCTCCGAGGGCCTTCCCCTGAACAGGTTGACCCCCTCGCCCCTAATCCTGCCGTAGAACTCCTCGTATCCCTTGCCGAAGGACCGGATGTCCATATAGCATAGGTTGAGCTCGACCTCATGACCCAGCTTCTCCTTGAGCAGGTGGAGGTGCTTAAGAGCGCTCATGCAGCCGATGCGGCAGCACCAGGGGTGGCTGGTCTCGTCCCTTGAACCGACGCAGAGGATGAAGGTCACCGATGCAGGCGTTTTCCCATCCGAGGGCCTGACCACCTTCCCTGAGGTGGGCCCCGAAGAGCTTATCAGCCTCTCCAGCTCCATGGTGGTTATCACGTCTTTGGAAAGGGAATAACCATACTCGTAAAGGCCTGAGGGGTCCATGATATCATAACCGGTGGCGGTCACTATCGCCCCTACTTTGAGCTCTATGACCTCCTCCTTCTGGCCGAAATCTATGGCGCATGCCTCGCATGCCTTGACGCAGAGAGGGCCGTCACCGCACTTGCCGAAGCGGAGCATGAGGCAGTTCTTGGGGTCTATGGTGGCTTTCAAGGGGACGGCCTGGGGGAAGGGGATGTAAACCGCGCTCCTCTTGGAGAGCCCCATATTGAACTCGTCATCTATGCGGTCCTTCAGCCTGCAGGCCCTGGTGCAATCCCCGCAGCCAGTGCACTTGTCGAAGTCAATGAACCGGGGCTTCCTCCTGACCTTGACCGTGAAGTTACCTACGGCCCCCTCTACAGATAGGACATCGGAGTAAGTGAGAAGTTCTATGTCGGGGTGGTTCTTGACCTCCATCATCTTGGGGGTCAGGATACAGGAGGAGCAGTCAAGGGTGGGGAAGGTCTTGTCGAGCTGCGCCATCCTGCCCCCGAGTGTCGGCTCCCTCTCTACAAGGTGGACCTTGAACCCGGCATCGGCTATGTCAAGGGCAGCCTGGATCCCTGCTATACCGCCTCCTATGACAAGTGCGGTATGGGTCACCGGGCTCTTGGACCTCTCAAGTGGCTCGAGCAGTTTGGCCTTTGCGACCGCTCCTGCCACCATCCTCTTTGCCTTCTCCGTTGCCTCCTTTGGGTCCTCCGTGACCCAGGATACATGCTCCCTTATGTTCGCTATCTCCACCCTGTACGGATTGACCCCGCCCTCTGAGGCCACTCCCCGGAAGGTGTGTTCGTGCATCCTCGGTGAGCAGCTCGCTATGACGACAGCTTCAAGGTCGTGCTCCTTGATGGACGACTGGATCAGCTGGGCCCCCTGGTCGGAGCACATGTACTTGTAGTCCTTGGCCAGTGTAACGCCCTCAAGGGACGAAGAATAGGTCACAAGGGCATCTATATCGACTTTGTATGCGATGTTGATCCCGCAGTGGCAGACGAACACGCCAACCCTGTTCAGAACGCCACCCCCATCTTCTCCATGAGCTTCACGACAGGGCTCTGGTTGAGGTCAAGGCCTAGCTTTGACGGCTCTATGCCCATGGCAAGGCCCAGGAGCTGGGTGATGTAGACCACAGGGACGCTGAGCTGGGCCCCGACCACTTCCCCCCCCTTCTTCTGTTTGGAATCGAACATCTTGGAGCACCAGGGGCAGGCCAGCACCATCCCGTCGAACCCCTGCTCCTGTACGGCCTTGAGCTTCTCACCTGTCTTTGTCACAGCAGTATCTGGATGGTTGGGCAGGAGCGGACCGCCGCAGCAGTCCAGCTTTTCCGCATAATGGCTCGACCTGCCGCCAAGTGCAGTTATTATCCGCTCCATCCCGTTAGGGTCCTCACTGTCCTGGGGCCTGCCCAGGATGCTGGGCCTGATTATATGGCAGCCGTAATGGGTCGCCAGGTCCATCCCATTAAAGGGCTTTGTGGCCTTGGCCTTGATAGCGTCGATGCCGACGATGTCGGTAAGGAGGTCAACCGTGTGATAGAGCCTTGCGGTGCCCTTGTATGAAAGGTCCTCTGTAGAGAGCTTCTCCTTCACCCTTTGGAGGAGCTCCTTGTTCTCGGACAATATCGCCTTCGCCTCGCTCAGGGCAAGATGGCACATGGGGCAGGGGACGAAGATGTCGAGTCCCTGGGATTCGCAGATGGCTATGTTCCTTGCGCTCAGGTGCAGCGTCAGCATCTGATTGACGGATTTCAGCGGCTCACCGCAGCAGGAGAATCCCTCGATATCGACCAGTTCGACCCCGAGGCGGGGGAGCACTTCGCGTACGGATAGCTCGTAGCCGTACTGTTCCGTGGGCATCACGCATCCGGGGTAGAGTGCCAGCTTTATGTCGGTCCCTCCGTCATACCTTTTCCACCGCCGTCCCCATGATGGCGGCCATGAAATGCTCCATGTCCTTTGGCCTCGGCGGCGGGGGGAGGCCGAGGGAATCCCTGGTCCTCACCGTGCCTTTTCTGTCCACCGCTTCCTGGATGTCCTGCACGAGCCCTATCGTCATGGCCGACTGGAGCATCGCTGTGTAATTTCCCGGGACATCCTTGCCGTTGAGGACGGAGAGGTTCTTCAGAGCAAATAGGATGTTCACGGGGGCGACCTTCTGCGGGCACCTCTCATAGCACTTGAAGCATGAGACGCATGTCCATATGATGTCCGATGAGATCATCTCCGAGAACAGGCCTGCCTTGGTCAGGGCAACGATCCTGTGTGGCTCGAGCTCCAGGAGCTTGTGCGCCTCGCAGCCGGACGTGCACTTTCCGCATTGATAGCACTTCTCGGCGGCCTCCAAAGAGAGCTTGCGGAGACGCTCCTCCAGCTCCTGCCTGTCGGCCTTCTGGGCCTCGGCCATCGAAGTCAGGTCCATTATGCTCATATAGGGGCCTCCTGGGTCCCGGGGCGCCCTTTGATAGGGCAGGGACGCTCAGGTCCTCGCCTTTATGGCATTTATCAATTTAGGTAACACCTGGTACAGATCGCCCACTATTCCGTAGTCGGCGACCTTGAAGATGGGAGCGTTCGCATCCTTGTTGATGGCCACGATGAGCCCGGAATCCCTCATCCCGGCCACATGCTGGACCTGCCCCGAAATCCCGCAGGCGACATAGAGCTTCGGCTTGACCTTGTGTCCGGATAGCCCTATCCAGTGGTCCTCGGAGAGCCATTTGAGGTCTGCCGCTATGGGCCTCGAGCATCCCAGAGTGTAACCCTTGAGGGCAGCCGCCAGCTCCTCGATGAGCTTTATGTCCGCGCTGTTCTTGAACCCCCTGCCGCAGGAGACTATCTTCTCGGCGTCCTCCACGTTCGCCCCCTCGCTCAGCATGGGATCGACCTTCACTGTCCTGGAACCGTAGGTTCCATACGGCAGCTCCTTCCTGACGGTCTCTCCCTGCCTCCCAACATCGGCGGGGAGGGGGTCGTAAGCTTTGGGGGGCACGGTCACGACGGCTGGTCTTGAGGTGAACCTCTCGACGGCCACTCCGTTCCCGGAGAACACGACCCTCTCCGAACAAATGGCCCCGTCCTTCATGTAGAGCTTCTTTGAGTCGGTTGAGCATCCGACGCCCAGCTTGGACGATACCCTGGCTGCCAGCTCCTTCCCGTCCTTAGTAGAGCCTATCATCATGAGACCGGCCCCCTCCTCCTTTGCCAGAGCGCAAAGCAGGTCGGACACCTCCTCGGCCTTGAGGTCCGAAAGCGATGCACCGGTCATTACGACCCTGTCAGCACCATGCTTTACGAGCTCGGATGACAGCTGGTCCTTCCCATTTCCGATAAGGACCGCCGTCACCTTCTCGTTCAGCTCCGCAGAGAGCTCCCTTGCCTTGGAGAGCATCTCGCAGGCCAGCTTCTGGTTCTCGCTGTAAACGACCACCATCGTATCACCCCAGTAATCCTTCCTTTGATAGGCTGTCAGCAAGCTTCGAGACCGATTCGTCAAGGTCGTCCTTGAAGACGATGTTCTTCCTTGACATGGCCACACCCTTGATGTCGATGGTCTCTATCCCGGGTTTCAGGTCCGCTGCCCCGATGTCGGACGTGCCCCAGACCTCTATGGGCTTCTTGGCGGAGCCGAGTATCTGCATGAGGCTCGGGAGCCTTGGCTGGTTCACCTCCTTGGTCACGGTGATAAGGACCGGGTAACTGCTCTCGGAAGTGACCAGCCTGTCTCCTAGGTTCCTCTCCGCGGTCAACTTCTGAGGTTCGGCCGTCACTTTGTAACAGTAGGTCAGCTGGGGGGTGTTGAGGAGCCCGGCCACCCTGGGCCCTATCTGGCCCGAGAACTGGTCAATGGAAGCTTCGGCGCAGATTATGAGGTCGGCGCCGCCCATCTTCTGGATGGCCTTTGAGATCAGGGTCGATGTCACAAGGTGATCGGCCTTGTCCGGCACTGTGACGAGCACCCCGTTGTCAGCGCCCATTGCAAGCAGCTCCTTCATCCTCTCCTTAGCATCAGGGGTCCCGACGGTCAGAACGGTGACCTTGCCACCTACCTTCTCGCGGACCCTGATGGCCTCCTCGCAGGCGTTCTTGTCAATATCGCTTATCTTCTTCGGAATGCCCTCGAGCATGGGCTTCCCGGAGGACGGGTTGACCTTGATCTCCCCCACGTCCACCACCTGTTTTGCGCATACCACTATGTTCATTCTAGTGCACCTTCCCTTAGGGCCGCTTCACCTCAAAAGTGAGCTTGCTATCACCATCTTCTGGACCTCTGAGGTCCCTTCGTAGATGGTGGTTATCCTTGCGTCCCTGTAGAGCCTTTCGACAGGGTACTCCCTTGTATAACCGTAACCACCGTGTATCTGAATGGCATTATTGGTCGCCTCGACGGCGGTCTCCGAGGCATAGAGCTTGGCCATGGCGGCCTCCTTGCTGATGCGTGCGCCCTGGTCCTTTCTAATGGCCGCCTGATAGGTAAGGAGCCTGGCCGCATCTATCTTTGTCGCCATCTCCGCGAGCATCCACTGGATGGCCTGGAAGCTCGAGATGGGCTTCCCGAACTGATGTCTGGCCTGGGAGTACTTTATGCTCTCCTCGAGAGCGGCCTGGGCGATCCCCACCGCCTGTGAAGCGATCCCTATCCGTCCACCGTCAAGGGTTGCCATCGCTATCTTGAAACCGTCCCCCTCCTTGCCGAGGAGGTTCTCCTTGGGGACGGGCATATCCTCGAAGATGAGCTCGGAGGTAAGGGATGCATGGATCCCTATCTTCTCGAAGATGGAGCCAACCTTGTAGCCCTTGTAACTGCTCTCCACTATGAAGGCGGAGATGCCCTTGGTACCCTTTGACCTGTCCGTCACTGCGAAGACTATCACTATCCCTGCCCTTGGTCCGCTGGTGATGAAGGTCTTGGTCCCGTTTATGATGTAATTGTCCCCATTGAGCTCTGCAACGGTCGACAGCGAGCCGAGGTCCGAACCGGCATCGGGCTCGGTGGCTGCGAAAGCACCTATCCTATCTCCCCTGGCCAGTATGGGAAGGTACTTATCCTTCTGTTCTTCGCTGCCATAGTACATGATGGGCCATGAGCAGAGGGAATTATGGACCGATGTGACCACACCGGTCGAGGCGCAAGCCCTTGAGATCTCCATGATCATCATGGCGTATGTTACCGTGTCGAGACCGGGACCGCCGTACTTCTCCGGTATTATAGCCCCCAGGATGCCAAGCTCAGCCAACCTCTTTATGGCCTCGTCCGGGAACTCCTCATTCCTGTCCAGCTCCGCGGCCTTTGGGGCTATCTCCTTCTCCGCGAGCTCCCTGACCATGTTCCGAATCATCGTCTGCTGTTCGCTGAGCTCGAAAAACATGGGTCCACCCAAAGGGGTTAAAAAAAATAAACCTTTCCCCAGGACGATGGTAGCTCGGATGGGACAGGGGAGCAAGGACCGATCACCTCATCCATATATGTTGCGAACCGGTACATGGGGTCTTTCAACTATAATCCCCCCCTCACAGAAGGGTTTTATAGTCTTCAAACCGTTCGTTCAGCAAGTTGTGTCCTGCAACTATCGGACAGGGCCATGACCGTGAGATAACCGGCCGTTCAATGAATAGGACCTATCGGTCAACCATGGGAGACAATCGATATGAAGAGGGCTTACTTGGTCGCTGCCATCGTGGTCTGCATCATCATGGGAGCACTGGGATACCTGGTCGGGACCTACCGGGGATCGATCGACCTATCGGGAAAGGACGATGTTCAGGACCAGAGGATAGAATGCCCCGTATGGGGGCTCGGTATGTTCTGGACATATGCATACGACACCGTGGACATCAGCCCGACGATCGCAAGGACAGTGGTCGCGACCAGCAATGCGACCCAGTACCAGCTGGGAATTGATAATAGGCTCGATGCCCAGAAGCATGCGGTCCTTAACTACAACCCGATGCTGGGAAGGATAACCGTCGATAACTTGGCGGTCTATGAGAAGGGGATACCACAGAACGTCTTCCAGTTCCCTTTGAAAAAGGGCAGTACCTGGACCTTCTCTCTCCTCGGAAGGGAGAACTGGGATGCAAAGGTCACGTCCATCGCAAGGAACGCTATGTCGAAAGATGACGGTGCGGTCATAGTGAACATCGAGGCGTTGTCGGGTTCGGGCGAAACATTGAGCTACTCCTTCGATACAGAAGCCGGTTGGTTCCGCTCCCTGGTGCTCACCAACGCCGACGGTGTTGAAGAGCTCAGCATGGTCCTAGTCGCCCACGGTTCAGGATTCAAGGGGACGGTCTATTTCGTCAGGGGTGTGGACCTTTACGAGAAGGAGTACTCCTCATCGACCGGCTCACCAGCTATAGATATCTACGATTCGTTCATGGACCGGGGCCACCCTAACTGGGGCCCTTTCGATTACCTGATCTATTTCTACGAAGTGGAGCTCGGGCCTCAATCCAATGGTCTCCTGACCATAAGGGACCATTCCACTACCACAGTCCTCAGAAAGGTTTATGACCCAGGCACCAGCGAGAACAGCCTTGGGTCCCTGCCGAGCTCTGGGGGCGAGGTAGGACTGACCATCGTACTTCAGGGGACGGCTTCCCTCCATCTCATGATGGCCGGCGGTATCGAGTACAGCTGGAACGTATGAGAGATGCCGGCCTCCGAGTTGGTCCCCGCATGGACCTAAGAAAGAAATATAACAGACGAGCCGATTAATGATGTCTGTATGGCCTTCGAAAGGGGATACCTCCAGGTCTATACCGGTAACGGAAAGGGAAAGACCACTGCGGCGATAGGGCTCGGGGTCAGGGCCTCCGGTGCCGGCTTGAAAGTGATAATGGTACAGTTCATGAAGGGGCGGAGGTACAGCGAGCTCGATGCATTGAGGAACATCCCCAACTTCGAGGTCCACCAGCACGGCCGTGACGAGTTCGTGAGCAAGGAGCATCCGGAGCAGATAGACATAGACCTTGCGAGGGAAGGTCTATCCCATGCCGAGAGGGCGATGATGAGCTCGAAGTACGACCTCGTGATACTCGACGAACTGAACGTCGCCCTGGACTTCGGCCTGGTGCCCATCTCCGAGGTGGTCGAGATGCTCCGGACGAGACCTCGCCACGTTGAGGTTGTCATAACGGGCAGATATGCACCAAAGGAGATACTGGAGATGGCGGACCTTGTCACAGAGATGAAGGAGATGCTGCATTTCTACAACAGCGGAGTGAAGGCCAGGAAGGGAATAGAGTTCTGAAGATGGAAGGTTGAGCCGATGTACGACGGGAAAGAGCTCGAAGGGATAGCAAAGAAGCGGAAGGAGTGGGAGAGCACCTGCTATTTTCCGTTGAAGGAGAAGGCCCCGGAGGTCAGGGAAAGGTTCCAGAACCTCTCATGGACCGACATCAAAGCGGTATATGGCCCGGACGATATCCCCGGGTTCGATTACATGAAGGATTCAGGGTTCCCGGGAGAGTTCCCCTACCTGCGAGGGGTCCATTCAACAATGTACCGCGGCAAGACATGGACCATGAGGCAGTTCGCCGGGTTCGGGACGGCCGAGGAGACCAACAGGAGGTACAAATACCTCCTGGAGCACGGGGAGACCGGTCTTTCTGTGGCTTTCGATTATCCGACCCTCTACGGATATGATACGGACCACCCTCTGGCAAGGGGAGAGTTCGGAAAATGCGGGGTGGCCATATCCTCCCTCAAGGACATGGAGCTCCTGTTCAAGGACATCCCAGTCGACAAGGTGACCACGTCCATGACCATCAATGGTCCGGCTCCCATCGTCTGGGGCTTCTACATAGCGAACGCTGACAACAGGGGCATTCCCAGGTCCAGGATAGGCGGGACCATACAGAACGATATCCTGAAGGAGTACATAGCCCAGAAATCGTTCATCTTCCCGCCGGAGCCGTCCATGAGGCTGATTGTTGACACCTTCGAGTTCGGGTCCAAAGAGGTTCCAAGATGGAACACGATATCCATCTCCGGATATCATATCAGGGAGGCTGGGTCGACCGCCGTCCAGGAGCTCGCCTTCACACTGGCGGACGGGTTCGAGTACGTGAGGTGGGCTGTAGCTAGAGGCCTCAATATAGATGATTTCGCCCCAAGGCTCTCCTTCTTCTTCAACGCCCACAACGACTTCTTCGAGGAGATAGCCAAGTACAGGGCGGCCAGGCGTATATGGGCAAGGGGCATGAAGGAGATGGGTGCGAAGAAGGAGCGTTCCCTCCTCATGAGGTTCCATACCCAGACGGCTGGTGTCAGCCTCACTGCCCAGCAGCCCGAGGTCAATCTGGTCAGGGTGGCACTGCAGGCCATGGCGGCGGTTTTGGGAGGGACCCAATCGCTCCATACCAACTCGATGGACGAGGCCCTGGCCCTGCCTTCCGAGAAAGCGGTAAGGCTCGCACTCAGGACCCAGCAGGTGATAGAGGAGGAAACGGGGGTGACGGGCACCATAGATCCGCTCGGTGGTTCTTATTACGTGGAGTGGCTGACCGACAGGATGGAAGAAGAGGCCCTTCGCTACTTCGATAGGATAGAGAAGCTCGGAGGGATGCTCCCGGCCATAGAGAAGGGTTTCTTCCAGAGGGAGATAGCCGAGGCATCCTACAAGTTCCAGAGGGAGATAGAGTCGGGCAAGCGCATAACGGTCGGGGTCAATAAGTACAAGATGAACGAACCCGTCGAGATACCGCTCCTGGAGATGGACAAGGAGGGTGAGCGTGTCCAGTTCGAAAGATTGAGAAAGCTCCGTAAGGACAGGGACGGACCCAAACTGGAGAAGGCCTTAAAGAGGCTCAGGAAGGCCGCGGAGGGGACCGAGAACACCATGCCCTTCATCCTGGACTGCGTCCATGCCTACGGGACCCTTGGCGAGATATGCGGTGTGTTCAGAGAGGTCTTCGGCGAGTACAAGGAGCCGGCCATTTTCTGAGGTGATGACTATGGTGAAGAAGATAAGGGTGCTGATAGCGAAACCGGGTCTGGATGGTCATGACAGAGGCGCGAAGGTGGTCGCAAGGGCATTGAGGGATGCCGGCATGGAGGTCATCTACACGGGGCTCCACCAGACCGCGGACATGGTCGTGCAGACCGCCATCCAGGAGGATGTCGATGTGGTGGGGTTGAGCCTGTTATCGGGGGCCCACATGACGCTCTTCATAGATGTCCTTGAGCTCATAAAGGATAGGAAGATGGATGATGTCCTGGTCATTGGCGGCGGTATAGTCCCTGAGGGGGACGTTCTGAAGCTCAAAGAGGCCGGTATGAAGGGCGTGTTCGGACCTGGCACCTCCATTGAGGAGATGGTGGACTTCATAAAGGAGAACGTCAGGAAATGAGCGAGCTGGCAGAGAGGGTCCTCTCGGGGGACCCAAGGGCTATCGCCAGATTGATATCCTATTCCGAGGACGGTGACCCTCGGGGAGCATCGGAGATGAAACTGGTCCATAAAAGGGCCGGGAATGCCTATGTCATCGGAGTGACGGGGGTCATGGGGGCCGGCAAGTCCACCCTCATCTGCGAGATGGCAAGGGAGCTGAGGCGCAGGGGGAAGACTGTGGGAATAGTGGCAGTGGACCCTACAAGCCCTTTCTCTGGCGGTGCCCTTCTCGGGGACCGCATACGCATGAACGAGCTGGTATCGGACGAGGGCATCTTCATCCGGTCCATGGGGACCCGGGGGATGCTGGGAGGGCTGGCATCAGCGGTCTTCGATACCGTCGAGATCCTGGATGCCTCGGGGAAGGATGTCGTCATCGTGGAGACCGTCGGGGTGGGGCAGGCAGAGGTTGATATCATAAAGATAGCCGATACCACCATGGTCGTGCTTGTTCCTGGGCTCGGCGATTCCATCCAGACCATCAAAGCCGGGATAATGGAGATAGCTGATATTTTCGTCGTGAACAAGGCAGACAGACCCGGTATCGAGAGGACGGTCGCGGAACTAGAGAGCCTCATAGACCTGAGCCATGGGCCGGGGATCAGAAGGGTCCCGGTCCTTCAAACGACCGCAAAGGATTCTAAAGGGGTAATGGAGCTATTGGATGAGGTGAATGCGCACGAGTCCTATATCCGTTCCTCTGGAAGGTTCGATGAGAGGAGGAAGGCCCGGTACCAGGCCGAGCTAGTGGAGATCATCAGAACGCGGCTGATGACATTGATCTTCGATGAGGATAAGTTCAAGGGAAGGATCGAATCATTGCTGGAACGCATCCAACAGAAGGAGATGGACCCATATTCGGCAGCGGAAGAGATACTTGCGAAGCTCTTGAAATGAGCCCATGATAAAGTACCAGTGACATTTTTAAACGAAGTCCATGATATGTCCTTATGCGTTTGTTCGCCCTGGACGTGGCGATGGGATTGTTGTTGGTCGCATCCCTCCTGTCACTGGTCCTGAACCTCTTTCTTTATCGATACCGAAGGACCAAAGGACCTTTGGTGATGATGGGAGCCTGCGCTTCCTTCCTCCTTGGTTCACTGTTCCATGTCCTGGTGACCTTCGAAGTGCTCCCGCTCGGGACCGTTCCAACCCTGGTCCTTCTGGCGGTCGGCGTCGTCATGGCGGTCATAGCGGTGGTCCTCTGGAGGAAATGATGTTGAGACAGGACCTCCTGGACCTACCTGCCAGAAGACGCATCTACGAGTTCATCAGGGCCAACCCCGGCGTCCATTTCAGAGAGGTCCAGAGGCATCTCGGACTTGCAGTGGGACAGCTCGATTTCCATATGAACACCCTTGTCAAAGGGGAAGTCCTGGTCAGGGAGTCGATATCCGGAGAGGTGAACTTCTACGTCAGGGACAAGTTCAGCCCGGATGAGAAGAAAGCGCTTTCCATCCTCAGGAGGGAGATACCAAGGGGTATCGTCCTTTTCCTTTTGGAGAACCCTGGAGCGAACCCTGGAACGGTCCTAGAGCACTTCACCTTCACATCGGCGACATTGTCGTACCATCTCAGAAGATTGGAAAAAGCGGGGATATTATCAGCGGACCAGCAAGGGCGTGAGAGGAACTACAGCGTTAAGGACCCTGAACTGATGAGGTCACTTCTGATCATGTACCGAACATCAATATTTGATATGATCATCGACCGTGTCCCTTAGGTCCTTTGTAATATCTGTTCCGCTCTAGGACCAGGCCATCTGCACCGTCCTTTCTCTTGAGTGCCATGACCGCTAAGATCGATACTGTAATAATGGTTATTATAGTCCCTCCAATAAGGAAGGATAGGATATGGTCCATCACATAATCCACACCTTCCTCCACTTTCTCAACGATCCCTAAGATGAAGGGATCAAGGAGCGTAATCGAACCCTCCAGTTCTACTGAGGTGATATCGGACCTGACCGCCCCTTCCGTTATCAGCATTGCTTCATCGGTAGATGCGATGCCCGATACCGATAGTGGACCGGTCTTATTCTCCTCATCGATGGTATATGTGAACATGGAACTATGGTTCACTTCACAGAATTCGACCCCATCGTCATTACCGAGCGAGAGCTCTCCGTTACCTGACCGCCAATGACCAGATCCCCAGGAGCTCGCCGATTCCGATTGGAAACTGTAGGTGAGCCTTAGTGTCCCATCACCTGGTAGTAGGTCTATATGGAACCGGAACATCATCATCCTTGAAAATTCGTTCCATATCAGCTCAAAGCTAGATGTAAGGTTTGCCACCGGTCCGCCGGGGGACCAAGCGATCTTTGATTTATAGGCTCTATCGATCTGACCGGCAGGACTCGTGCTTTCGTTCATGTACCAGGTATGGTTCTCGACATCCAACCCAAGGTGCTTTTCGTTCCCAAAGAATTCGATCGAGGACAATCGAATGGAGACCCCACGTGATGAATTGTCCACTAATGCTACTTCGGGTCCTGAACCATTGCCGTTGAAGGAGAAACCTTTGTCCAGAGGTCTCTGGGTCCCGGTCCCTTCCCATTTAGGTCCTCCATTCCCCTTGCCGCCTTGGCCCTTGGACTGGTTGCCCCCGGTCTGATAGTTCGATCCAGCGCTGCCGCCTATAAAAGCGTTCACGGGCCCCGCCACCAAGAGAAGGGCAATAAGGGGTAGGATGAGGCGGGCAAAAGACTTCATGATATGAGGTAATATCATACGGTATATAACATGGATATGGAACAAAGTTCTAGAGAAAGGTGCGGTGATAACTAGAGGTTTGTTCCACTCCTAGAGGTCCGTTCCAGAAGGTGGTTAAATAGATCGCGCGATGGTTCTAACAGGATGTCCAAAACGACGTCCAGGAGTTTGAAAAGAATGAGAACGACCATGATGGTTGCGGGCGGTCTGGCGGCCTTTTGCCTCCTGATCGGGGCTGTGTTCCTATTACCGGTCTCCGCCATAGGGGGAGAGGAAGGTAAGAGGGATGTGGCCGAAGGGAGCACTGTCGCCGAGATCGTCCAGAATGCAGCAGGTAA
>JBFYMY010000163.1:0-3632 GCA_041304645.1 Thermoplasmatales archaeon | reverse complement strand
TCAGGGGCAGTGAGGAGTGCAGATCGAACTCCTCGGGGTTACCGTCACTGTTCCTATCGACCATGGAGAATTCCAGCTCGGGTACCCTGTCACCGTCAAGGTCTATGACCAGATGGACCTTCTCGGGGTTCCCGTCGGAATCCATGTCAGCATAGCTCAGGTCCACCACGGCCCTGGCCATATCAGGGAACGGGGGTCTCTCCTCGTTCATCTTCTCCAGCATTATATGGACACGGACCTCACTGTTCTCCTTGGAGACCTCTATGGAATTGAAGTACGGGTTGAATCCCTCAAGCTCCACCATGAGCTGATAGCCCCCGAACGGGACCCTTACCTTGAAGTTACCTTCCCTGTCGGTCTGGACCCTCTCAATGAATGCATTTCCGGTATTGTCGGGGGGCATGGTCCCATCCGAATTCATGACCGAGGGGTCCATGGGAACCCTAATGGGCGCCCCCATTATCTGGACCACGACACCTGCCATGGGCTTCTTCTCTGGACCAACGACCACCCCGTGGATCACACCGAACGGTTCCGGTTCCTCATCGATCATAGGCTTCATAGGTACTCTAATTTCGAGAACTGTACCGTTCAGAACGAACCTGCCCTTGACAGGCTCGTAACCCCTGGATTCGACAGAGTAGGTATATTCGCCCATCAGCAGCTCGGCCTTCACAAGACCGCGTTCGTTGGACTTGAATGCCTCATATCTACCGTTGGAATTGTATATGGTCATGACCCCAAGGACCGGCCCGCCCTTGGCAGCATCTATAAGGTGGGCTTGAAGCACGCCCTTTTCTGCATCGTTCGGGACCGGTTCCATAGAGATGGTCAATGCGACCGCGCTATCGACGATGAAAAACCTCCCCTTGACCGGCTGGTAACCCCTAGCCTCCACACTGTAGGTGTAGTTACCAGCTGGAAGCTCGGCCCTGGCCAGACCGTTCTCGTCCGTTTCCAGTTTTGCGGCCACATCATTTCCGTAATAGACGGTCATTAAGGCTTTGACCGACGAGCCAGTGCTCGCATCCATCACGGATATCTCAAGGGCATAGCCATTGTTATCTGTCCCCTCGCGAGCGCTCCCCACCATAAGAGCGGAAGATACCAAGACAATAAGGGTTGCTGCCACGAGAAAGTTGGTCCATCGGTCTAACATATAAGCTCACCGTATAGTAATTCCTCCAGCTGGTATTAAAAATATACCCTGAACTTACCAGACCATCGTTGGAATGGAGGTGAAAATGATTGAATACCGGTAAGATGTTCACTTAATGGTGATATTATGGGTCGGCTGAAGGTAGGGGACGAGATCCCACAGTTCGAACTCAAGTCCTCATCTGGACAGACGGTCAGGTCCAGGGACCTGCTCGGTAAGGGGCCGGTTGTGATCTACTTCTATCCACATGACGATACGCCCGGCTGTACTGCCCAGGCCTGCAGTTTCAGGGACCTGTACCAGGACCTCAAGGAGGCGGGGGCAGAGGTGGTCGGGATCAGTTCTAGCACCGTCAAATCCCACAAGAAGTTCGCACAGAAGCACAATTTGCCATTCATTTTGCTGAGCGATGAGGGCGGTAAGGTCAGGGAGCAGTTCGGAGTGCCAAGGTCGTTGGGGCTCCTGCCGGGCAGGGTGACCTATGTAGTTGGTCCGACCGGCAAGGTCCTCTACATCTTCAACTCGCAGACCAAGGTAGAGGAGCATGTGGAGCGGGCCTTAGAGTTCATCAAGGGAAAAAAGGACCGAACGGACCTATGACCCATTTGACCAAAGAATAGTCCCCCCATATGATTATATAAATCATAATGGAAAAATATATGATACCCTACTTTCATGGTCGGGATGGTCCATGACCGCTTTGAACGGCGGTCCGGGCGAGGTAACTGGCCACCTTGTTGGGTCCTAAACCCAGACCAGGACCTTGTCCGTGACACTGTCTGGACCTCAGGTGATATGTTTGCCAAGGCGAAAGGTATTGATAATGGGGGCCGCAGGCCGCGACTTCCACAACTTCAACATGTACTTCAAGGAGAACAGGGACTTCGATGTGGTGGCCTTCACCGCCACCCAGATACCGGGCATAGACGATAAGATGTTCCCGCCGGAACTATCGGGACCGCTCTATCCGAACGGGATACCTATAAAGGCCGAAGATGACCTCGAGGACATAATCAAGGAGAAGAAGGTGGACATATGCGTCCTCGCTTACTCGGACCTCTCTTACCAGACCGTAATGAGGAAGGCGGCCAAGGTCAATGCGTGCGGCCCTGATTTCATGCTCCTGGGACCGAAGTACACCATGCTCAAGTCCTCGAAGCCGGTGATCGCTGTCTGCGCATCCAGGACCGGCGCCGGGAAGTCCCAGACCACGCGCTATGTGATAGAGCTCCTCAGGGACATGGGGAAAAGGGCGGTGGCCATACGCCATCCCATGCCCTATGGTGACCTGACAGCACAGAAGGTCCAGAGGTTCGCCTCTTATGCTGACCTCGACAGGGCTGAATGCACCATTGAGGAGCGGGAGGAGTACGAACCGCACATAGACAGGGGCGCAGTGGTCTTTGCCGGTGTGGATTACAAAGAGATACTCGCAGAGGCAGAGAAGGAGGCGGATGTTATCCTCTGGGATGGCGGCAACAACGATATGTCCTTCATCAAACCGGACCTCCTCATCACCGTAGTGGACCCGCACAGGCCGGGGGACGAGATCAACTACTATCCCGGAGAGACCAATGTCCTGATGGCCGACGTTGTCGTCATCAATAAGATCGATACGGCCAAACCCAAGAACGTCGAAGATGTCAAGGACAATGTCAGAGAGATAAATCCCAGGGCGATGATAGTCGAAGCCGCATCCCCCATCTCCGTTACTGACACAGAGGCCATCAGGGGAAAGAAGGTCCTGGTCGTCGAGGACGGACCCACCGTCACCCATGGGGGCATGGGTTACGGAGCGGGGAAGATAGCTGCTGAAAAGTTCAGTGCCGGGGAGATAGTCGATCCACACCCCTATGCCACTGGCAGCATACTCGAGACCTACCTGAAGTACGACCACCTCACCAACATACTGCCCGCAATGGGATACGGACCGGTCCAGACCAAGGAGCTCGAGGAGACCATCAACAAGACCCCTTGCGATGTGGTGATAACCGGGACCCCCATAGATATCTCAAGGGTCCTCAAGGTGAACAAGCCCATAATCAGGGTCCGCTATGAGCTCCAGGTGATAGGGAAACCAGATCTGAGGACCATAGTCGCCGAGTTCCTGAGAAAGCAGACGAAGTGATGTTGCCCCAAACCTGTTCCACTAAGTTAAATAGGGTCCGAACCCATTCGCAATCCATGGACAGGAGGATAGCATTGGGCATAGCTGCCGTGATAGCTACGGCTCTGATGCTCGGGGCCTCGTTCCTTGGGGTGCTCGTCTTCACAGGCCGCGACAGGGGCGATGGGACAGGAAAAGATGACATCGGCGCATGGACCGGCGTGGGCCTGGACGAGAGGAACGCCACGTCTGAGGGCGTCTCTGATATTGCCAATGCCATGAACCAGTTTGGCATCGACCTGTACCTGGAGCTCCTGAAAGGGAGCGAGAACGTCTTCATCTCCCCCTACTCGATATTCACAGCTC
>JBFYMY010000162.1:0-2749 GCA_041304645.1 Thermoplasmatales archaeon | reverse complement strand
GGATGGCATGTATTCATAGGTGATGTCACGAACGATGGAGTGGACGATATCCTGGTGGGAGCTCCAGCATCCGACGGCCCCAAGAACCAGAGGACATCCGACGGGGAGACGTACATTATAGAGGGCAGCAACACCTTCATAGGCGATATCAAGGGGTCCGGTGGCGGGTACAGCGCCCCCTATCTTCTGGCGGGGGGCATGGAGGTCCGGATCGAAGTAGGCTTTAGCTTGACCGGAGTTGGGCGCAGCGCTACGGAATGTTCATTGTCCATGACCTCTGGTTCGCTCACATCCAAGTTGGTCGTCGGACCGGCTGGTCTGATAAACCATACCGGACCATCAGGTCTTATATATTCATTGGACGACCCATGGGGCATTCAGCAGAAGGACGGAACGGGTCAGGCCGTCTATACATTCTCACTTGACTGGAGCTATATGAGGGAAGGACCCCTGGACTTCACAATGGTCCTAAGGGACGGTTCCGGGAAGCTCTTCTACAGGGTTTACCCATCGGCCATGGTCCTAACGAAGGACATCGAGCTGATAGGAGAGCTCATGGTCCGGAACACGACCGGACCTCTATCGGGGATCGGTGAGTGGGTCCTGCCAGGCCAGGTATTGGCCTTCTCTGGTTTGAGGGCTGTTTACTCGATGGTCACTGACGTTGATATACCAAACGGGTCCCTGGACCTGGTCCTAAGAGATGCGGCCGGAACCTTAGGAAGGATAGGCTACATGCCACAATGGAGCTTCCTTGAGACGACGCCCCAGGTATCGAGCTGGGACCTGATCTTAGACCTCGAGTTCCCACAAGGGACATCGAAACCCTTCGATATGGATATTAGTGGGTCCAGAGCGTTCAGGGTCAACATAGACACCGCGGCACCACTACCACCCGAGGGCATCAGGGCAAGGTCGGCGATCAACGGCCTTCCGATCTATGACAGGGAGGGAAGGTTCGACCTTGCATGGAACGGGTCCATAGGTCCAGAACTGGACCCGGGCGGCTCCGGCGTCAGGGAGTTCCAGGTCATGGAAGGTGGCGTTTGGCGTCCGGCCATTGGTAACGGAGGCCTTACAGGCACCTATTTCAGAGGCAATGCCTTCCAGGAGAGCGCTTTCCAGAGGACGGACGTAGCCATCAACTTCACGCTCAGGGATTGGGGAGCTTTCGGGCCTGACCCATCCTTGCTCAGGTACGATGATTTTTCCGTGAGATGGCATGGGTATCTCGTACCTGCTATGAACGGCAGCTACATGTTCTCGATACAAGGCTCCGGCACGGTCATGGTCGAACTGGACGGTCGGACCGTGATGGCGCGCACAAGCATCATGGAGGATGTCCAGTTCTCGCTCCCGTTCCTCAAAGAGGGGTCGGTGCACGGAATAGAGGTATACTTCTCGAACGAGCTCCCCTCATCCTATCTCTCATTGGATATCTGGGACCCGACCTTGAGGAGGCTTGCCAGGGACGAGATGCCCTTCTCCCACCCGACCAATTCCACCTCTGTCCGGTCGGGACCGGAAACGACCGGTGGACCTCACGTCAGATCCGTGGACTGGACCGGAAGGGTCTCTAACGAGCTTGAAGCGGTGGCCTTCAGGGATTCCCAGGCCCCTATCATCATCCCGGAAAGGGACCCGGAATGGTTCAACACCACCAGACCTACGATCATTTCCAGGATCGTCGACCTCGGAGGCGATAACGCTTCCGGAATAGACCTAGGTTCCATTGCATATTCGGTCGAAAGAGAGGGCTTGACTACAGTGGCCTGGCAGACGGAAGACCTGAAACACGAGGTAATTGAGCAGGGAAGCATAGGCCCATTGGCAGCGAACATAACCGTGAGACCATACCTGGAAGAGAACTGGAGGGGGACCGTCCGGTTCACGGCAGTCGACCTGGCCGGGAACAGGGGCTCCTCCGAACCGGTCTGGTTCGGCATCGACATTGAACCTCCCGAGCTGACCATGCTCGCCCCGGTCGAGGGGACGGTACATTACGGAACGGTCCAGAACATCACAGTATCGTTCTTCGATGGGAGCGGGTCGGGACCGGACATCACCTCGCTGGAGCTGAGGTTTACGACGGCCGATGGCGGTTGGACCGACTGGAAATCCCTTGTTGCGTCCGGGACATCGAGGCATGATGTGTTTACCGGCAGCGCCGAGCTCAGGGTCGGAAGATTGGAGGTCCAATTCAAAGGACAAGACATTGCCGGGAACCCGTCAATGTCGGGGACCTATGTGATGGACATCATGGAACCTCCGGTCAACCGACCGCCAGTTCCGAACATCGCTCATCCGCCCAACGGGACCCGATTCTACTCGGGCCAGATCGTCGAGCTCTCGGCGACGGGGACATGGGACGACAACTTGGGTCCCTATGATGAGCTTGTTCTGTCCTGGTACTCCTCAAAGGACGGATACCTGGGCCAGGGGTCGCTCGTCAAAGTCAAGCTTTCCTTGGGAATGCACAACATCACCCTGTTCGCGGACGACGGAGTACCTGGGCATAACATCTCCACTACGGTGTCCATCGAGGTCCTCGACTGGAACGGACCCGTATCGGACGATGATGTACCCCAGAGCGATGAGCTCATCGACCCGCTCTCCATCTTCGCCATCTTAGCGCTCTTCCTGGTGGTCATCATCCTAATGGCCTTCGTAATAAAAGAGAGGAAGAACGCCCCAGATGAAGAAGTGCCCGATAAGGGCCCAGGGATGGAGCCTTTACCTGAGGACCTGG
>JBFYMY010000161.1:0-3573 GCA_041304645.1 Thermoplasmatales archaeon | reverse complement strand
AGAACGGACTTAAGCTCCTCTACATCATCTCCACCCATCACCACTACGACCACACTGCTAAGGTAGGGGAGCTTAAAGCGGTAACGGGAGCACTATCGTTGATAGGGACCAGTGATGCGATGTTCATGAAAGGTGCCGTTGATGGCACTCTCAAGGACGGTCAGGAGCTCACCATTGGCACCATACTGCTACGGGTCCTTGAGACACCCGGTCACACCCCCGGGTCCATTTGCATCATCGACGTTAACGACAAGGCCCTTTTCACGGGGGACACGCTGTTCATAGGGGACTGCGGGAGGGCGGACCTCCCTGGAGGGGATGTAAAAGCCCTTTACAGCAGCATTCAGGACCTTAAGTCCCTTCCTGAAGACCTGATGGTCTATCCAGGTCATGATTACGGTGACCGACCCTTTGATTCCCTGGGACACCAGATGGTGACCAACAGGACCATGCTGGCCAAGGACCTCGGTACGTTCATGGGCCTATCATGACCAGTTCGACAATCCGAACCAGTGCTTGACCTCTCAGGTACGGTTTCGAACATACTGTATATATTTCTATATAGACAAGTTTAAATTGAAACCTCCTCTATGGGAAATCCCCATCGTCACCTCGCACTCAGCGTCGTGCATCGAGAAAGGGTCAAGCGCAGGGTGTTTTAACTATGCCAGGCAAAGGCTCGGAAAGCGGTCCTAAAGTGGAAAAAAATACAATTTCCAGTGGAAAGAAAGGGTTGAAAGAACCCACTGGACAGACGGAGAATGGACCGGTCCTGGACAGCCCGGACCTGTTCATAAACCGTGAATATTCCTGGCTCAAGCTCAACGAGAGGATATTCGAGGAGGCACAAGACCCGACGCACCCGCTCCTTGAGAGGGTCAAGTTCCTTGCCATTTGCGGTTCCAACCTTGACGAGTTCTTCATGGTCCGGGTCTCCGGTGTCAAGAGGCAGGTCGAGGAAGGCGCTCTGAGCCTCCCCGTGGACGGGATGGCGCCCGTTGACCAGATCAAGATGGTCAGAAAGGAGGTCAAACCTCTCTTGAAGAAGTACTCCGAGTGCTGGAGCGAACTTGTGAAGGAGCTCGACCAAAAAGGTATTCGCATAAAGAAGGTCTCGGAACTGAACAAGGACCAGAGGAAGGAGCTGGACAGATACTTCAGGGAGCACATATACCCCACATTGACCCCTCTCGCAATGGACTTCTCCCATCCCTTCCCATTCATCTCCAACCTGAGCCTCAACCTTGCCGTTGTCATAGAGGACCCGGAGAACGGAGAACGCTTTGCAAGGGTCAAGGTGCCCAACAACATCTTTCCCCGTTTCTTCTCAGTTCCGTCCGACGGCAAGAAGATCTGCGGGATGAACCAGGTGAAACAGGCCAAGGAACTGGACCTGGTCCTCCTCGAGGACATGTTATCGTCGTACATAGACATGTTGTTCCCGGGACTCAAGGTCGCAGCGATCTATCCCTTCAGGACGACAAGGGATGCCGAGATAGAGATATCAAAGGACCAGGCGAGCGACCTCCTTACCGCTCTTGAGGAGGGCATAGAGTCCAGGAGGGTGGGAAGGCCCGTCAGGCTCGAGATAGACGATTCGATGCCGGACAAGGTCAAGGACCTCTTCGCCAGGAACCTGGGCCTTACGAACGATTACGTTTACAAGTTCGTAGGTCCGCTGGGCCTTGTCGACATGTGGCAGCTCCTCAAACTGGGCAGGCCCGACCTCAAGGACGAACAGTTCCTCCCGTTCGTACCAGCCGAGCTTTCCGAGGACCGGAACATGTTCAATGCGATCTCCAAGCGGGATTATGTCTTCTACTATCCATATGACAGCTTCAATGTGATAGTGAACCTTCTAAGGCAGGCAGCTGAGGACAAAGGGGTCCTGGCCATAAAGACGACCATGTACCGCATTGACAAGGACTCGCCCATAATAGATGCCCTGCTCACGGCAAGACAGAACGACAAAGCGGTCTCTGCCATAGTCGAGCTCAAGGCCAAGTTCGATGAGGAGAACAACATGACATGGGCCAAGGCCCTGGAGGAAGCAGGTGTCCATGTCGTTTACGGACTGGAGGACCTGAAGGTCCACTGCAAGATATGCATAATAATCCGCAAAGAGGGCGACGATATCACCCGGTATTCTTACATAAGCACAGGGAACTTCAATGCGGTCACATCGAAGATATACGGGGACATCGGGTATCTGACCTCCAATCCGGAGATCGGGATGGAGCTCACCGACGTCTTCAATCTGCTCACGGGATATTCCAGGAAGAAGGACTTTAGGCACCTGCTCCTCTCACCGATGAACCTCAAGGAAGAGGTATCGAATTTGATAGAGCACGAGATAGATGTTCAGAAGGGTGGGGGAAAAGGCTACATCGGGCTCAAGCTCAACGGATTGCTGGATGCCAACATGGTCAGGGCCCTCTACAGGGCCTCCGATGCGGGGGTACGAGTGGACCTCAACGTTAGGGCCCTCTGCGCCCTGAGGCCGGGGATCAAGGATAAGAGCGAGAACATAAGGGAAACATCGATAATAGGGAGGTTCCTGGAGCATGCCCGCATATACCATTTCAGGAACAACGGGGACGATGTCGTCCTCATAGGAAGCTCGGACCTGATGCCCCGGAACCTCTACAGGAGGGTGGAGGTCCTCTTGAGGGTCCCTGACCCAAGACTCAAGCGGAACATCATAGAGCACATGCTCAAGGTCCATCTGAGGGACAATGTGAAGTCAAGGCTCCTGAAGGCCGACGGGACCTGGGAAAGGGTTCGGCCCGGGAAGGGGGAGGAGCCCTTCAACTCCCAGAAATGGCTCATAGAGCACCGCGGGGTTTGGCATGACCTCAGCTGACCCGACCCTTTCGGCGCTGAGCTCTCGGACCTGCTCGTTCGGTTCATCGGTGATGTTGTCCCATATTGGGGCCCTTGCGTCAAGGATGGAAGGGGCCATTACAAAGGAGGACCCGGAGGACGTTCACCAGCTCAGGGTGGCATCAAGGAGGCTCAGGGCGGACCTTCCGGTCTTCAAGAGATGCCTTCCAGGGACGGATTTCGAGCAGTGGAAGGGATCGTTGAAGGCTCTCACGACCTCACTTGGCCTTGCCCGGGACGCCGACGTCCAGATATCCTTCCTGGAGGGACTGATCTCCAGTGAAGAAGGACGCACGATGGAAGAGGGTCTCCGTACCCTTCTAGATGAACGCAGGAATTACAGGTCATCTCTCCAGCAGGGCGTCTCGGAGGCATTGGGAACATTATCGGCCTCAGGAGCGCTCGAGGGTCTGAGGGAAGCATGCTCTCAGAACCTATCGATAGGGACCGTCAAGGGAGCACATTACAGGTCCGTGGGTTTGAGGTCGACGGCAAGAAGGAGCATCCTAAAGAGGATGGATGGCCTTCAGGGATGCGAAGCATGCCTCCGCAGGGAAGAAGCGGCCTCTGAGCATCACCGTATGAGGATAGCAGTGAAGAAGCTCCGCTACACCCTCGAGATATTCGCACCCCTTTTCAGAGGGAGATTGAAGAAGGCCATTGGAGCGTTAAAAAAGGTACAGGACCTGC
>JBFYMY010000160.1:0-6254 GCA_041304645.1 Thermoplasmatales archaeon | reverse complement strand
CCTCAGGTCCTCCCAGACGACTATCCTTCCGCAGTACCTGCATGTGAAGTCATCACGTCTCCAGACCTCCCTCTTCATGGATTCTGTGACGACCTCCTGGACCATTTCGAGCATTCCTCCAAGGACCTAAGGCTCCAAGCGGTGTTCTTGGATAAAAAAGGAACGTTATTATTAGGTTATTTAAAAAAAATAGCCCCCGCACCGGGAAGATGCGGGGGTTGTCTTCAGGACGGACCTTAAAGATCGCCTTCACTCTTCCGTCAGTCCCTCACCGCAGTAGGGACACTCTTTGGCATCGGCATCGGTTATGCTCTCGTTGCAGCCGGGGCAGGTCCTCTGTACCGACGCCTCATCCTCGGTCGTCTCGGGCTCATCCTCTCCCTTATCTTCCGATGGCTTCCTCATGATGAACACGAGGGCTATGAGCACAAGTATGATGAGAACTATGAGGACTATCACGGTTATTATTCCCGCGCCCTCGTCCTTCTCCTTGAACTCGAACTTCTGGACCGGGGACTTCTGCCCCATGTCGTCCCTGAAGTAGTACTCGAGCTTTCCTTCGCTCACGTTCTCGAGCGACTCCTTGTCAAGGGAAACGGAGAACTCCTTGGAAGTTGAGTTCCAGACCATCTTGAACTCGTTGTTGTCGGTCTCCTTTCCGGCCTTGTTCCTGATGACGAGGGTTATGTTGAGCCTGTCATAGCCGGTCTTTTCATCATCCTTCACAGGGAGGACTACCTCCCAACCGCCGGACTTTATCTCCTTGAACTGAACGTTATCTATGTCCAGGTCGGACCAGTTCGCGATGTTCTGCTCGACGTGATTTTTCCATGGCACCAGGACATCAAGGGTGAGGGCAGAGGTCAGAACGATATCGTTCAGGACCGGCACCATGTAACCGCTCCTCTTAACGCTCTCATCGTAGAGCTTGTCGGAGGGCAGGTTCAAGGCTATGGACGCGGTGTATGTGCCCTCCGAGAGGACCAGCTCATAGGAGAAGGTCACATTGTCCGTCGTCACGGTCTGAGCACCGAAGGTCAGGTTAGCGACCATATCGTCCACGGAAACGTTCACCAGATGCATGGCGCTGTTCTGATAGGTGACCTTCCCGGATATCCTGTAGGTCGGGAGGTTCACGTGGAGCGTCATCGTGTAGGTCTCATGGTCCACACCGTCGGTGGCGTTGACCTTGAACGTCGTCATACCTGTCCAGTTGGTCTCAGGGGTGATGGTGATATCGAAGGTCAAATTATCGTAGGCAACGGTCACGTTCGCTATGGTCAGTGTCGTGTCAATTGTGAAGTTGAGCCCGTTCAGGGGACCGTCAGGGTCGTAGAAGATCTCCCTAAGGTCCTGGACAAGGACCTGGTTGCGGACCATCTCGATCGCGTCGGACACCGGTCGGGGAACGTCGTTGACGGGCGTTACCTCGACCACCATGGTCGAGTTGAGGATGGGCATTTCCCCGACCCAAGCTGTCAGAGGCAGGGTGAAGGAACCGCTCTCAAGGTCAGCGGCCATCACTGCGCGGCCCTGGGTCGGCGTCGAGGAATTGATGGAGACCGAGAAGTTGCCATCGTTCCAGGTCCAGATGGGCTTCTTAACGGTTGCATTGGTCTCGTTGGTCCCCCAGGTCCAGCCCAGGGATACGACGACGATGACGGGGCCATCCGGGTCGTAGAAGAATGAGGTCGAATCGAAATCGGCAGAACCCAGGTCCTCTGGGACCAGGACGGTCCTCTCGGTCAGCGACCCTGCCCTGAGGTCGTCGGGAACGGGCATCACGTTAACAGTCATATCGAATGAAACGTTGTTTCCCGCGGAGTCGTTGACCCATATCGTGAACTCCTCGGTTCCGCTCCAATCGGGAGCAGAGGTGATGTTCACCTTGTCGGAGCTCATATAGGCCAGTGTTATGTTCTCGAACTGTGAGCTGTTGACCCAGAAGGATAGGACCTGGCCGTTCAGGTCGGTGAAGTGGTCGTTCAGATCGACGTTCACGAACGAGTCCTCGTGCATATAGATCGTTCTGTTAGTCATTGTTGGCGGCATCTCCTTCCAGATAACGGTGAGGATATGTACGTCCGTTGTCTCATTGTACCCATAGATATCAACGGCCTTCAAGTACATCCAGTAGTCACCTATGGGTGTGAGGTCAGGGAGCTGAATGTGGGTCCAGAGAGTGACATTATGGTCGCCATCGGTCCTGTTCTCCGGGGCAGGCTCTAAGATCTCGAGCTCGACCGGAGGCATCGTTCCGGCATTGTAGAAGCTCAGCTCGAAATTATCGAAGTCAAGCTCGGAGTAGTACCTGTTGAAGAGGAAGGTCATGTTGACGGTCCCGGTCCCGCTGTTATCGACAAGCATGGGTTCGGACGATATCTCCTCTATCATGCCGGTCCCATCGTAGATGGGGAAGACCCATTCGTCGCCGTCCCCGTAGTACTTCTCATCTATGTTGCTGTAGATGACAAGGGTGACGTTTATCACATAGTCCGTCCGAGCGGTCATACCATCGTAGAGCTCCCATATCACGAAATCCGGTATTGCCCCGCCGTAGGTCGTTCCGTTCAACCAGAGGATGTACACATTGAACCCGCCCATGGTGTTGTAGATCCTGACCCAGAGGTCGGTCAGCACGATATCGGGGGCCCACATCTCTGGCAGTTCCCAGGATATGTTCACTTTCTGCTCCGAGGTGTTGTAGGCATAGGAGCGGTCGAAGTTCAGGTTCTTGATCATGTCCTCGTCCCGGATGGGATCGAGCTTGTCATCCCCAGGCGCGCCCATTGCGGGCGGTAGTACCATAAGTGTTCCCAAGAACCCTGCTGTAACAAGGACAAGGACCAAGGCCATTGCCCCGCTTGTCCGAATATTATCATTCACCATATATCTCACCTTTTTTCCATTTTTAAAAGTTCGCTGCGAGCGATGGAATTTACCTGACCGCTAAGCGAAGGGGGCATGAGATTAAATCCTATATATTACGTTTTTGAACGAATATGTCACTTCCTCAAGAAAAGTTCACTTATCGTCGAATTAGGGTTCGTCCTCCGTTGGATGGAAGGGAACGGTTCATTCTATCATGATATCGACCGCTCTGATACTTGCATCGAGGCTTCCATCAAATGCCCTATCCCTCAGCCTTTCCATGAAACTTTGAATATACGTCAGATTGTGGAGCGTTGCGAGCCTTGGTCCCAACGGTTCATCGGTCCTGAACAGGTGATGGATGAAACCCCTGGAGGATCCAGTACATGCAGGGCATGGGCAGCCGTCCATGATGGGATCAGATGAACCCCTCCAGCGGGGACCCCTTATGTTCTCCCTCCCCTCTTTCGTGAAGACGGTCCTGTGCCTTGCGTTCCTTGTAGGGAACACTGAATCGAAAATATCCACCCCGGCAAGGACCGACCTGATGATATCATCTGGCTCCCCCACGCCCATGAAGTACCTGGGCCTATCCTCGGGCAGGAGGCCTGTTGATGCGGAGAGGGCCCTGAACATATCCTCCTTGCCCTCGCCTATGGAGAGCCCCCCGATACCGTAACCGGAGAAGTCCATATCGACAAGGGCCTTTGTGCACTCCTTCCTCAGGTCGATGGAGGTCCCTCCCTGGGTTATCGCATAGAGGAGCGTCCGATACATCCTTGCCCCAAGCAGGGACCCGTCCATGCTGTTCCTATAATGCTCCTTGGACCTGCGGGCCCAGCCGATCGTGTACCCAACCGAATCGATGATATCGTTGAGCGATGCGGGGAAAGGAGGGCAGAGGTCCAGGACCATTCCGACATCGACCCCGTGCCTGATGTGGAGGTCCACAACGGACTCTGGTGTCAGCAGGACCTCCTCCCCCGAATAAGGGGACCTGAGCGTTATCCCCTTGCCGGATGCCCTTGCTTGGAATCCTTTCCTGATGAACTGGAAACCTCCGGAATCGGAGAATATACCGCCCTTGAAGCCCATGAAGGAATGCATACCGCCCCCGGACCCTATAACCGCGCTCCCAGGCTCCAGGGAGGCCAGGAACCCGTTGGTTATCACCACCTTCGAACCGGTGGAACCTATCTCATCCGGTGACAGGGTCTTGACGGAGAGCTGAGTGGCGACTGGCATGAAAAGCGGTGTCTTTGCCTCCGCACCGGAAGGGAGCTTCAGGAATCCGGCCCTCGGACCTTCCTTGCCCCCTGACAGCAGCCGGAAATGCCCCTCCATCACTAACGCCTCCTTATCATCATCGAATCCCCGAAGGAGAAGAACCTGTAACCAAGGCCTATCGCCTCAGAGTATGCCTCAAGCAGCTGGACCCTGTCGTGGAAGGTCGAAGTGAGTATGAGGGGAGTGGACCTGGGAAGGTGGAAATTGGTGATGAAGCCCTTGTAGGGCAGGGAGAAACTGTGGCCAGGAGAGATGTAGAGCTCGGTGGTCCCTTCGGTCCTTATAAGCTTGCCATCCGGGCCGAAGGCCGATTCCAGCGTCCTCATGACGGTCGTCCCGACGGCCCAGATGGAGGCGCCGCCACCCTCGTTGAACGACCTAACCTCCCCCGCTATCAGATCGGACGTGACCTCGGGGACCATGAATCGCTCCCCGAGCATCCTGTGGTCCCGGACATCTTGTGTACGAACAGGAAGGAACGTGCCCAGACCCACATGCAGGAGGACCTGGGCCACCTTCACCCCTTTGTGCCTCAATCTGCTGATGACATCCTCGGTGAAATGTAGCCCTGCCGTGGGTGCGGCGATAGAGCCCTCCTCGGAAGCATAGATGGTCTGGTACTCGTCACCGGGTCCTACCTTTCTCTTGATGTACGGGGGTGTCGGCATGATCCCCCAGACCTTCATCCAATCCAGGAGCCCGACCCCTTTCAAGGTCTCGCTCCCTCTATGGACCTCGACCCCCCATCTTCCCTCGCCCAGATCGGATGCCAGCCTCACGACGGTAGAGGGGTCCTCGGTGAGCAGTTCGGTGCCGCTCCTCCCGCCCTTGAGCTTGACCATTGCCTCTGTGCGGTCATTAGCCCCATCATTGAGGAAAAGTACCTCTCCCTTCCCGCCGGTGGATTTCTTTACAAGGACCCTGGCCGGAACGACCTTTGTCCGGTTCAGTACAAGCAGATCCCCTTCGTCCATGAGGGATGGAAGGTCATGGAACAGATGATGTGAATGCACCGGTTCCGGACCCCTTGCATCTATGTGGAACAACCTTGAGGAATCCCTGGGTTCTGCCCTGTACTGGGCTATCCTTTCCTGGGGGAGGACATAATCGAAATCGGAGATATCCATCAAGGGTCCCCGGTCCGAGAGCTTAGGGAAAGATTTATAGTTGCTCCCTTGAACGCACTATCAGGACCAGAGCAGAGACCGGATATGTGCTCCTCTAGTCATAATATATTTATATCTACAAGGGTTTGGATTTCTACATTAGGTCGGAACTCCTATAGGTCCCTGGTCCGGCCAGGATAGTGTTGGCCATGCACAGATGGGTCCTTGTCATTTTGGCTGTCTTTCTGACATCCACCACGGGAGCGGCAGCCCTTTCGCTGGAGGAGGGCCATTCGACCGTGTCCGATGGACCCATGTTCTCTCCCCCGCCATCCGGTTATGTCCATAGACCGCTCCTCGAGTTCTTTACCGGCCTATCATGTCCATCCTGTATGGGAAGCTCTGCCGATGCCGAAAGCCCGGAAAAGGCCGTCCATGATGCTTACAAAGTAAGCGTGAACGATGAGAGCGTTCCCTTTTCAACGGTGGTGTTCCATGAGCTTAACGGCGGAGGGGTGGATGACCTCAACAATGAAGAGGCCACGGCAAGGATGAGATACTACCAACCCGGGCTCTCCGGAACTCCCGACCTTGAGCTTGACGGAGGCTATGTCGAGATAGGCGGGTTCTCCACCTCTCAGAGGCCCATAGACGGCCAGAACATCGATTGGGCTGTAACTGAGTCCAAGGTGCGTTATGATAATGTCCCGCTCAGACCAAGGGAGAGGCTGGCATGGTCGTTCCCTTACCTCACGCTCGAAGTGGACCAGATATTCGACGGGTCGTCCTTCTATGTGGAGGGAAAGGTCACCTATGACGGCAATGCGAAGACGGTGGGCGCACCCGTTCTCAGGGGGTCGCTCTATATATTCATGGTCGAGAACAATGTTACCGCCTTCTCCAAGGTCTACGGTCATGATGTCGTCAATGATGCGGTCTTCAGAGGGTATGCGATAGAGGGACAGGAGTTCACGCTGAACAACAACGCTG
>JBFYMY010000159.1:0-3121 GCA_041304645.1 Thermoplasmatales archaeon | reverse complement strand
GGACGGGAAGATGATAAGGCTTGCCCCAGGTGAGGTGGTGATGGTAGAGAAGGGTTCCAGGCACAGATTGATTAACCCCGGTCCTGTAGAGCTCATCGTCATCTAGGTTAAGTTAGGCGATGTCCTGGAAGAAGAGGACATAATAAGGTACGAGGACGATTTCAACAGGGTCCATTAATATCATTATTCGTTTTTACCATCAAAATGTTCATATATGATAATAGTATGATTTCAAATCATGCGCGAAACGACCGGCAAGGACCGGGATGGGATGAACGATAGGACAAGGGTCATCGTCCTCATGTCCTACGCTCGAAAATAGAACAATCGCTTTTTGTACAGATGTTTCGGCCAGGTGTCGGCCTTCTTTTAATACCACTCATCATTTGAACGAATGGGAGTCCATAGTTTCACGATTAATAGTAATAACAGTAAGTTATTATAGGCTCTTAATAGGTTCACTGCGAGTTAGAGGTCCATACTGGACCTGAACTGCTGAAACAGCACCCTGACTTAACAGAGCCTCTTAGCGGGCTGTGATGGGCGGCTCGGTGCATTCAGCGAAAGCTTTTGAGGTTTTCGACCATGATAGCGATCGTCCTTGGTACCAGACCCGAGATAGTGAAGATGTCCCCCATAGTGAGGGAGCTCCAGCGCAGGGGGAAACCCTTCAAGATAGTCCATACAGGGCAGCATTATTCCTATTCTATGGACAAATCCTTCTTCGAACAGCTCAAGCTCCCTGACCCGAACGTTAATCTGGAGGTCGGCCCCGGCACCCATGCCGTCATGACCGGCAGGATAATGGAGGGCCTTGAGAGGGTGCTGTCCGAGATGAAGCCTTACGAAACGCTTGTCCAGGGGGATACCAATACCGTTCTGGGAGGGGCCCTTGTCTGCGCTAAACTGCACTTAAGGACAGGCCATGTCGAGGCAGGGCTCCGGTCCTACGACAGGCGAATGCCGGAAGAGGTCAACAGGATAGTTGCGGACCATATCTGCGACCACCTCTATGCCCCAACGAAGCTCTCTAGAGAGCTCCTTCTCAAGGAAGGGATGGACCCAAAGAAGGTCTTCCATACCGGGAATACCGTCGTCGATGCTGTCCATCAGAACCTGGAGATAGCAAAGAGGACCTCTCAGAAGCTCAAGGAGCTCGAGCTGACCAACGCCGGATATATCCTAGCTACCTCTCACAGGGAAGAGAACGTTGACGACCCGGTCAGGTTCAAGGGGATCATCGAAGGTCTGAAGAAGGTCTCATCAAGGACCGGTGCAGAGGTCATATACCCGGTCCATCCAAGGGCAAAGAAGAGGATGGAGGAGCAGCATATCGATGCTATGGGATTGAGGCTCATAGACCCTGTGGGCTATCTCGAGTTCCTCCAGCTCGAGTCAAGGGCGCTTCTGGTGCTTACGGACTCGGGCGGGGTCCAGGAGGAGAGCTGCATCCTCGGCGTCCCCTGCGTCACATTGAGGGATTCGACAGAGAGGCCCGAGACCTTGACGGTCGGGGCCAACATACTTGCGGGAACGGACCCGGAGAGCATACTTAAGGCCTCCCTGAAGATGCTTGAAAGGTCGGGCAAATGGAGCAACCCCTTCGGCGACGGGAATGCCGCGGGGAGGATACTCGATATCGCACTCGGTTAGGTCTTTTTGATAAAAGATAGAAGGGAACGTCCTTAAAGGACCAGGTCACATGACCTGGAGTTCAAAGGTCGATAGCTTAAATAGGAATATGATTAAGTTGAGCAGATAGAGCGCAGCTTTCAAATTCCCTGCCCTGTCCATTAAGGCCGTATCCCTCATATAGGTAATTAATGATATACGGAAAGGTGAGAAAATGAAGTGGAAGATAACCGCTGCTCTTGTGCTCTTTGGACTACTTTTCACCGCAGGCGCGGTGCTTGCGGATACGGAACCGAACGACAATATCGAAACCGCTGAGAAGATGAGCATCATGAAAGATTATGCAGGATCCGTCGGTGGGGGGGACAGTGGCGACTTCTATTATATCGAGGTGACCCCCAAGACCATTCTCAAGATATCCATAGAGTACGTTCCGTCCACCAACGGTACTTACTCACCGTACCTCACGGTCGAGGCAAGACAGAGGAACAGCGAGAAGGTGGAGTTCAAGACCGATCTGACCGGGACCGAGATGCAGAAGAAGACGGTCGAGTTCAAGAACAAGGAGAAGGACTCGGTCCAGCTCTACATTAGGGTCTCAGGCAACAGCGATTATGTCCTTGACCCGGAGATAACGACCAGCTTCGATACCGTATGCTGCGGGAGCACGGTCCTGCTTGGGATAATAGCTCTTGCAGGTATCGTGGTTGTTGGAGTGGTCATTAGGAAGCGCTTTTGATAGATGTCGCTTCAAGTTCCATGGCGAACACTGTCAATATGTGTACAGGTCCTGACAGACATCATCAAACATATCTGGCCGATTATCATAGTTAGGAAATCTCCTTTAAATACTCGCCTCGGCACTCCAATAATATATGGCTCCCGATCCATGCGACCTCCAGAAGACCAAGGAGGCGCGGATAAGCAATTACGTCATGATCTTCGAGATGGACCGGATGATGAGACCGGACCATCCCACTGGTAAAAGACCGAAAATAGCCTCATGAACGGTCTTGGAAATAGATAAGTTTTTCAAACTACCAAAAAGGAGATAGATAGAATGGAAATAGCAATGATAGGACTAGGCTACATAGGGCTTCCGAACGCACTTCTCCTGGCCAAGGCCGGGCACAAGGTGCTTGGGATCGATATCAGGAAGGATATCGTTGACAAGCTAAATGCTGGAAAGCTGCCTTTCGATGAACCGGGCCTCCCCGAGCTCTTTGAGAAGGCAAAGGCCAATTTCAGGGCCTCTGCCCGGCTCGAGCACTGCGATGCATACATCATCGCAGTCCCGACCCCCGTCAACCATGAGATGAGGATCGCTGACCTGCGCGCTGTGAGGTCAGCCGCGGAATCCATAGCGGAGGTCATAAAGGACGGTGATACGGTCATACTCGAATCGACCGTCCCTCCCGGTGCGTCAAGGGACCTGATACTGCCCATATTGATGAAGAACGGGGCCAAGAAGGTCCTCTATGCCCACTGC